>DAIMZS010000016.1:9773-22187 GCA_036733825.1 Rudaea sp. | reverse complement strand
CGGCGAATTCGCTGAACGCGCTTTGCAGCATGTCGCCTTGCTTGAGCTTCTCGATATCGGCTTCGGCCACTTCGCCGCGCTCGAACAGGCTGGCCACGAGGCCGCCGAGGATGCCGAAACGCTCGAGAAAGCCGACGCTGCGATACGCGCGCTTGAGCGTCGTCGAGACTTCACGGTCGATCAGCCAGATCGGTTTGTTCTTGGCCTCGGCGAGTTCGGCGGCGGTTTTCATTTCCGCACCGGGTTCGATGTCGAACTGTTCGGCAAGGCGGCGCTGATATGCCGACAGCGCGAGATTCGCCGCGACCATGCCGGCCTTGCCCTGGCGGATGATCTGCAGCAGATCGAGATTGCGCCAAGCCTCGCGGTCGCGCAGCGCGCGGTAGCGCGTGTCGCAGAGCTCGACGGCGATCGCGTCGAAATCCTCCGATTCGATCAGCTCGCGCACCGCCGCGACCGAGGCGCGCGACACGTGCGCGGTGCCGAGCAGGGTGTATTCGACGCCGTCGCGGGTGAGACGGGCGAGGGGTTGGTCGGTCAATGTGTTGGGGGAGTCGCTCATTTCGTCTTCTTTGCTCGTCATTCCGGCGGAAGCCGGAATCCAGCGTTGCTTTTTGTAGGCCAACGCAAAGGCACTGGATCCCGGCTTTCGCCGGGATGACGAGACGGGGTGTCAGTCGCGGTAGCGTTTCAGCAGATCACCGTACGCCTCGATGCGCCGATCGCGCAGGAACGGCCAAATGCGGCGCACGTTCTCGCTGCGCGCCATGTCGACGTCGACGACCAGCACTTCGCGTTTATCCGTCGACGCCTGGCCGAGGAATTCGCCCTGCGGTCCGGCGACGAAGCTCGAGCCCCAGAACTGGATGCCGCGCGCGCCGTCGGGCGCAGGTTCGAAACCCGTGCGGTTGCACGCAAGCAACGGCAGGCCGTTGGCGACCGCATGGCCGCGCTGCACGGTGATCCAGGCGTCGCGCTGGCGCGACTTCTCCGCCTCGTCGTCGGCCGGATCCCAGCCGATCGCGGTCGGATACAGCAGCAGGTCCGCGCCGGCCAGCGCCATCAGGCGCGCGCCTTCCGGATACCACTGGTCCCAGCACACCAGCAGGCCGAGCTTGCCGACCGAGGTCTGGATCGGCTCGAAGCCGAGATCGCCCGGCGTGAAGTAGAACTTCTCGTAGAACGCCGGATCGTCCGGAATGTGCATTTTGCGGTATTTTCCACAAATATCTTTTGCCGCATCGAAAACGACGGCCGTATTGTGGTAAAGCCCGGCCGCGCGGCGCTCGAACAGCGAGGCGACGACGACGAGCTGGAGCTCGGCGGCGAGCGCGCCGAGGCGTTCCGTGGTCGGCCCGGGAATGGATTCGGCGCGGTCGAATTCGGCGACGCTCTCGTGCTGGCAGAAATACGGCCCGTTGTGCAGCTCCTGCAGCAGCACGAGCTTGGCGCCGGCCTTCGCGGCCGCGCGCAGGCCGGCTTCGATCGCGTCGAGATTCGCCTCGCGGCTGCCGCGATCGGTTTCCTGCAGCAATGCGACGCGCAGTGTCTTGCTCACTTTAATACTCCTCGCGGCAACTGCATGGTCATGCAGTGCAGGCTGCCGTTTTGCCAGATCAGCGCACGGCAGGGGATGGGAACGATCTCGCGGCCGGGATGGGCGGCGCCGATGACGCGCACGGCTTCCGCATCCGCCGCGTCGCCGTAGGCCGGCACGAGCACCGCGCCGTTGACGATCAGATAGTTGGCATACGAGGCGGCGAGACGGCGGCCGTCGTCGAGAATCGGCTTGGCCCAGGGCAGGGGAAACAGGCGGTATGGCTTGTCGTCGAGCGTGCGCAGTCCAGCGAGTTCGTCGCGCATGCGCGCGAGCTCGCCGTAGTGCGTGTCGCTGGCGTCGTCGCAGGCCTGGAACACGATGGCATTGTCGGGCGCGAGGCGCGCGAGCGTGTCGATATGCGCGTCGGTGTCGTCGCCCTGCAGATAGCCGTGCTCGAGCCACAGCACGCGCTGCGCGGCGAGCTTGTCGCGCAGCAGTTGCGACATTTCCTCGCGGCTCTGCTCGGGATGACGCTGATGCAGGCAGCGCCAGGTGGTGAGGATCGTGCCGGCGCCGTCGGATTCGATCGCGCCGCCTTCGAGCGCCCAATCGACGCGCACGTGTTCGGCGGGCGCGAACACGTCGCGGATGATCAGGTTGCCGATCAACGCATCGTCGCGGCTCGCGCCGAACTTGCCGCCCCAGCCGGTGAAGCGGAAGTCGGTGAGGCGGAAACGACGGCCGTCGGCCAGCGTGATCGGTCCGGAGTCGCGCAGCCAGGTGTCGTCGTACTCGAGGGTGACGAAACGGATGTGCTCGGCACGCGCGCCGGCGCTGCGCAGCGCGTGCTCCGCGCGCGCATGCACGGCGGCGTCGGCGACGCAGAGAACGACGCGCTCGTAACGGGAGATCGCCGCGATCAGCGCGGCGCAGGTGGCTTCGACGTGTTCGAGGCGCGGCGCCCAGTCGGTGTCGGCGTGAGGCCAGGCGAGCAGCACGCCATCCTGCGGTTCCCACTCCGCAGGCAGGCGGAAAGCGGAGGACATCATCGGTTTCGCGGCGTGCCTTTCGGGCCGATCTCCTCGGGCGTGGCGCGGTTGACCACGGCGTCGATCACGCGGTCGCGTTCGAAGTAGACCGTGTAGTCGGCGTAAACCCAGCGGTTGATCGTCGGATGCCAGCGCGAATCGCCGCCGGCCGGGTTGAGCTTGCTCACCGGCGCGCCGTACTGACGTTCCACCTGCGCCATCGACAGTCCGCGCGCGGGCACGGCGTGGCTGCGTTCCTGTTTCACGCGGTCGATCAGCAGAGTATCGGCGTGCGCGCCGCCGATCGTGCCGAGGGCGAACAGGGCGGAGGCGAGAACAAGCGAAGAACGGTGCAGCGACATGACGCATTCTCCAAACGGGTTGATCCTGCGATCGATGGTGCCAAGCCGAGATGACCGTTGCAAGATCGCCGTCAGCGGAAGCTTCTTGGCGTGCCGAGCCGGCCCGAAAAACGCGAAGGCCGCCTCAAAGGCGGCCTTCGCGGTGACGATCGGCTGGCGTTCCGCCGAGCGACCGGCTCAGCGCTGGCGCGCCTTGAAACGCGGGTTGCTCTTGCAGATCACGAACACTTTGCCACGGCGGCGCACGACTTTGCAGTCGCGGTGACGCTGCTTGGCGGATTTGAGAGAGGACAGGACTTTCATGGGAATTTCCGTATGTATCAGGGCTGTACGATCAGATGCAGCCGCCTATTCTAACCCAATTTCGTCGCGTTCGTACAGCCCTATTTTCAGTGCCGTTCCGGCGATGTGGGGGCGAGGACCCAATCGGCCGCCCGGACCGATCCCTGTTCCACGCGCGCCGAGGCGCAGCGGCTGCCTTGCAGGGAGAGAATCCGTATCGCACCGGCATGCTCGGTCTTGAGCGTGGTTTCACCCTTGGGCAGTGAGATAACGGTGTGGTGATCGAGCGCAAAAATCTGCCCGACGGCAGGGGAGGAATCCGAATAAAAACAAACGTATGCCAGGTCATTTTGCAGGCTGCGAACGCGCCCGACGATATCGCTTTTCGCTTCGGCCGAAGGCGTCGACAGAAGCGCCACGATGACGATCGCGGCGGTCAGGGACAGGATTTTTTGCGGTTGGTTCATGAAAGTGGGGCGGAGTGGAAAGCCCGGCATGGTAAATGGGTGGGCGTAAAGAACGGATAGAGATGCCGGCCGACGGCATAAAAAACGAATAAAGATCGGTGGTCAAAACGCATCGAGCGAACCTGCAGATGTGCGGCGCGCGCGATCCCGGCAACGAATGATCCCATCGGCGGCGCAGTCGCCGCCTCCGCTGCCTACCGATGGCATACTGCATCTTTCCCGGAGTCGAGCGGCAACGTTTCCCTGCGAATATGCTTGCCCAGGCGCTGCACGATGCGTGTGTAGAGGAGCTGGCGGCCGCCGATGCGGCGCTGGCCGGGTCCGCGCGCCATCCGCATCGGTGTGTTCACCAGGCGCGCAAATCCTTGCGGCGCGTGCGTGCCTGGTTGGCTCTGGTGAGCCGCGCGGATCCGGCGTTTGCGACGGTGGCTGCCCCGGTCCGGCGAGCAGCTCATTCCCTATCCCGTTTGCGCGACGCGGCGGTTGCCGTCGAAACGTTCGATCGGCTGATGCGACGCAAGGCATTGCAGGCAACGGCGAACGCGGCGATGCCTCTGCGCGACGACTTGGTCCGCCGCCGCGACCTCCTGCTCGCGCAGCATCGAAGGGACGATCCCGCGTTCGCCAATCTGCGGCGTTATCTTCATCGAGCGCACACGGCGGCGAAGGTCTTGCCGTGGTCGCGGGCGGATCCGCGTGCGGTCGTCCATGGCCTGGCGCGTTCACGCCGGCGGATCGCGAAGGTCGGCGAACGCGCGCGCGATTCGAACGAGGAGCACCTGCGCCATCGCTGGCGGCGCCGGCTGCGCCGCTACAACGATCAACAGGGTTTGATTGCGCAGATGCTGCAGCCGGACAGCACCCGTCGCAGCGAGGATGCCGACCAGCTTCTGCGCCGCCTGTCGCGCAAGGATTTGCTCGACACGGAAGTCAATCAGCGCCTGGTGGCGTTCGCGCACGTGTTGGGGCTCGAGCACGACGCCTGCCTCTTGCGGCGGATCGTGCGTAAAACCTCGGTGCTCGACGAAGCGATCCGCAGCTCGCTTCTCCGCGCCCTCGATCATCGGCTGCACAAATTGCGCAAACGCAGCGAAGCGTAATCATCTGCGTTTCGTCGCCGCGTGAATTTCATTCCCGGTCCGCGTTTTCACCGTTGGGCCCGCGGCGTGCGAGGATTCAAACGGCCGCCGAACTCCGTTGCGATTTTTGCGATCCTATCGACACAACGGCCCCGCGTAGCGCTAATATGGGTCAGGGTGTTTGGGGGTCTGGTTTCCGCAACACTGCGCGTGATGCGCAAAGGGCGGCAGCATGATTTGCACCGGCATTCGTCCGCGCGACATCCCGTCGTTTCCCTGCGCATGGCGGCGGGGCGAGCAAATCGTTGTATCGGTGGCGGAAATAGCGTGTGCCGGCGGCACCGAATTCGTCACCGCGATCGAGCAGGTGAACGGGGTACTTGAACCGTGGTGGCTGGCGCGAATGCGCGGCACGGCCGCGTCCGTTCCGGCGGGGTAGCTTTCACGTTATCGGGAGAAGGCGCAGCCGCTCTCATCCGAAGCCGGGCTCGGCGAGGAAGAGCAATTTCGCAAGGTATCGATCAACAGACCGCTGGCTCGGCAACGAGAAATCTTTCACGGAAATGGGGAGGGGAGCCGTGAGCGACGTACTTCGAGTTGTGTGTCCTCGATGCATCACCCTGAATACGATTCCGGCCGGGCGCATTCCCGGCGGGGCGACGTGCAGCCGATGTCGCGAATCCTTGTTCGCCGGCGAACCGATATCGCTGGACGCGCGGAATTTCGAACAGCACGCATCCCACAGCGATATTCCTCTGTTGGTCGATTTCTGGGCGCCCTGGAGCGGGCCGTGCCGGGCGATGGAGCTCGAATACAAGCGCGCCGCGCGCAATCTCGAGCCGCGGATCCGCTTAGGCAAGATCAATACCGATACCGAACCCGAGTTCGCCGCGCGTTTTGCGATCAACAGCATTCCGGCGCTGATCCTGATGCGCGACGGTCATGAAGTCACCCGGCACTTCGGCGCTTTGATGGCGTCGGATATCCGCCGCTGGGTCGAAGGTTGGCTGGAGCCGAAAACGCGCACGGGGGCGGCCCATCCCTGACGCCTCGAGCGATGTCTCTTTAATTGCCTGATATTTCGAAATATTTACCCAATCCGCAACGCTGAACCGAGATTCAGCGCAGCGTCTTGAGCACGGGCTGCAGCACCGGCCAGACATTGTCGAGCACGCGCGGCTCGCCCTCGGCCTTGGGATGCAGTCCGTCGTCCTGCATCCATTCCGGTTTCAATGCCACGCCGTCGAGCAGAAACGGCACGAGCGGCGCATTGAATTCCGCCGCCAAGTCCCGATACAGATTTCGCAGGCCGTCGCGATATTGCGGCCCGTAGTTGATCGGCAGTTCGATCCCCAGAAGCACGCTTCGCGCGCCGCTGTCGCGGACGCCGGCAAGGATGCGGCGAAGGTTGGTGCGGATTTCGGCGAGCGGCAGGCCGCGCAAGCCGTCATTGGCGCCGAGTTCGACGAGCACGAGCGAAGGCTTGTTCTCGGCGAGCAGCGCCGGCAGCCGGGCGAGACCGCCCGCGGTGGTTTCGCCGCTGATGCTGGCGTTGACGACGCGATGCCCCGGCGCGTTCGCGGCAAGGCGCTGCTCGAGCAGATGCACCCAGCCCGCCTCCGGCGCGATGCGATGCGCGGAGGAGAGCGAGTCGCCGAGGACGAGAAGGGTCTTCGGCGCCGATGCGGCCGGTGTGGGCGCCGCGTGCGAGGTGGCCGCGAAGAAGGCCAGCAGCGAAATGAAAAAGGTTTTGAGCATGAGTGAAGAAGTAGGGATTGCAATCCGCGCGGACAAGATCGGCAAGTCGGTGGAGGGGCCGGACGGCCGCTTAACGATACTCGATGGCGTCAGTTTTGCGCTCGCCGAAGGCGAAAGCGCGGCCATCGTCGGCGCCTCCGGCTCGGGCAAGACCACGCTGCTCGGCATCCTCGCCGGCTTGGACCGCGCAACGACGGGTTCGGTCGTGCTCGCCGGCCAATCGCTCGACGAGCTCGATGAAGAGGCGCGCGCGCGCCTGCGTCGGCGCCGCGTCGGCTTCGTCTTCCAGAATTTTCATCTGCTGCCCGCGCTCAGCGCGGAAGAAAACGTCATGCTGCCGTTGGAACTCGAAGGCCGCGGCGACGCGCGCGCGCAGGCGGGCGATGCGCTCGCCCGTGTCGGGCTCGGCGCACGGCGGCATCACTACCCGGCGCAATTGTCCGGCGGCGAACAGCAGCGCGTCGCGCTCGCGCGCGCGTTCGTGCACGCGCCGGACATCCTGTTCGCCGACGAGCCCACCGGCAATCTCGATCAGCGCACCGGTGCAGCGATCAGCGATCTATTGTTCGCGCTCAATCGCGAACACCGCACGACGCTGGTGCTGGTCACCCACGATGCGACGCTGGCCGCGCGCTGCGCGCGCCGCTTCGTGCTGAGCCAGGGCCGCATCGCGGATACGGAATCCGCATGAAGCCGATGGCCTTCGCCGCGCGCAGCCTGCGCCGGGAATTTCTGCACGCCGAACTAGCGACGCTCGCGTTTGCGCTCGTGCTCGCGGTAGCCGCGTTGACCGCGGTGGCGACGTTGGCTAGCCGTGTCGAACGCGCGCTGCTCGCCTCGGCGGCCGAGTTGATCGGCGGCGATCTGGCCGTTACGGCGAGCCAACCGTTGCCGGACCGCTTGACCGCCGAAGCCAGCGAGCGCGGGCTCACCGCCGCGCACGTGGCCGATTTCCCGAGCGTCGCGTTCGCCGGCGAGAAGAGCCGCCTCGTCGATATCCGCGCCGCCGACGCCGCGTTCCCGCTGCGCGGCATCTTGATGCTGCGCGACGACAAGGGCGTCGAGCGAAATGCGCATGGCCCCGCGGCCGGCGAGATTTACGCGGAACCCGCCGTGCTCACGGCGCTCGAGGTCGGCGTCGGACAGAACATTCAAATCGGCGGGCGCGATCTGCGCATCGTCGGCGAAATCGTGCGCGCGCCGGACAGCGCCAACTTGTTCCGCCTCGCGCCGCGCGTGGTGATGAATCTCGGCGATGCGCAAACGATCGGCCTGCTCGGCGCCGGCAGCCGCGCGCGCCATCGATTGCTGCTTGCGGGCGGTGAAGCCGCCATTACGGACTTCGCCGCCACCATCAAGCCGCAGTTGCCCGCCGGCGGCGAGATCACGACGGTGCAGGACGCGCAGCAGAATCTTTCCGGCGCGTTCGAGCGCGCGGGCACTTTCCTGCGGCTGGCGGCGCTGCTCGCCGCGCTGCTGTCCGGCGTGGCGATCGCGCTCGCCGCGCAGCGCTTCGCGCGGCGCAAGCGCGAGGAAGTGGCGCTGCTGCGCTGCCTCGGCGCACGTCGCGGTGAAATTCTCGCGGCGCTGCTGTTCGAGCTGCTGTGGCTGGCGCTGCCGACGGGAATCTTGGGCGTCGTCCTGGGATTGGGATTGCAGCAGATCGTGTTCGCGTTGGCGGGCAGCCTGCTGCCCGATATTCCGCCGCCGGTGCCGTGGCAGCCGGCGCTCGCCGCATTGGCGATCGGCGGGGCGGTATTGTTCGGGTTCGCGCTGCCGCCGCTGCTGCGCTTGCGCGAAGTGGAGCCGATGCGCGTTTTCCGCCGCGACGAAAACGTGCGCGCCGGCCGTTTCGATGCGCTGTATTTGCTGCCGGTCGCGGTGGCGGCGGGACTGATCGCGCTCGGCGCCGGCAGCGTCGAACTCGCGTTGACGCTGGGGCTGGGCTTCGCCGGCGTCGCCGCGGCGGCCTGGTTGCTCGGCCTGGTTCTGTTGCGCATCGTGCGCCGCGGCGGCCGGCGGTTGCCGGCGGCGCTGCGTTTCGGTCTCGCCAATCTCGCGCGCCGGCGCGCGCTGAGTCTGCTGCAGGCCGGCGCGCTCGCGCTGAGCATGACCGCGTTCGCATTGCTCGCCGTGGTCGGGCCTTCGTTGCTGTCGAGCTGGCGCGCCGAGCTGCCGCCGGACACGCCGAACTGGTTTCTCATCAACCTGCAGGCCGATCAGCTCGCGAGCGTGCGCCAGCGTTTGACTGCGCTCGGTGCGGAAAACCTGGATGTGCTGCCGCTCGCGGTCGGTAAACTCGTCGCGATCAACGGCGTGGTGCCCAAGGCGGAGGACTACACCGACCGCCGCGCGGCGAACTGGATCAACGGCGAGACGCGCCTGTCCTGGAGCGCCGAGCTGCCGCCGGCGAATCGCCTGCTGCAAGGTCAATGGTTCGGCGCCGCGGCGGCGGACGCGCCGCAGCTGTCGGTCGACATGATGTGGGTGAACATGTTTCATCTTAAGCTCGGCGACACGATGACGCTGCGCGTCGGCGAGCGCGAGATCACCGGCGTGATCACCAGCATCCGCGGCGTGCGCTGGGATTCGTTCCGCGCGAATTTCTTCCTGATGGTCGATCCGAAAACCGGCGAGCAGCTCGCGCACAGCTACATCGCGAGTTTCCATTTGCCCGCGTCCGCGTCGCTGGCGTCGATGTCGCGCGAGTTCACCAACCTGTCGCTGATCGACCTCAATCAGATTCTCGACCGCGTGCGCGACATCGTCGACCGGGTCAGCCGCGCGGTGATCTGGGTGCTCGGCTTCAGCCTGGTCGCGGGGCTGCTCGTGTTGTTCGCCGCGTTGGCCGCGACAGCGGACGAGCGCCGCTTCGAATCCGCATTGCTGCGCACGCTCGGCGCGCATTCGGCGCAGCTCAGCGCGGCGGTGCTCGGCGAATTCTCCGCGCTGGGTTTGATCGCCGGCGTCATTTCCGCGTTGGGATCGGCCGCGATCGGCGTCGCCCTGGCGCGCAATCTGTTCCATTTCGGCACGTATCTGCCTCCGTTCGCGACACTGTGTCTGGTGGTGTTTTTTGCCGCGCTGGGAACGGCCTGCGCGGGCTGGCTCGGCACGCGCCGCATTGCGAGTTCGTCGCCGGTCGTGGTGCTGCGCCGAGGCGGTTAGCATCGCCGAATAGCGGTCGCCGTGACTTTGCTTCGGCGATTCCCGTAGCATGCGCCGCATGGCTCAGCGCATTCTCGAACCCGGGCAGATCGAAACGCTGGCGCAGCGTTCGATACCGCGCGTGCGCATTCCCGATCGCGCCCGGCTGTTCGCGCGCCGCGCCGCGCGTTTGCGCGCGCTCGCGGAGGCGTCGCCGATCGGCGATTACCTGCGCCTGTTCGCGGCCGTCGCCGAGGCGCAGCATGCGGCGCTGGCGGATTTTTCCGCGAATCTGCCGACCGCGGCGCAGATCGAAACGGCGCAGGCGCACCGCATGCCGCCGATTTCCGCGACGGGCTGGCCGCGCGCACCGCAATGGCAGGCGGCGTTGCGGGCGATTTGCGAGGCGATCGCGCCGCAACTGCGTCTGCCGGAGGCGCTCGCGCAACTCGTCGCCCGTCTTCGCGATACGCGGAGCGACGAGTTGGAACGGCAAGCCGACATCGTGCTGGGCATCCGCGAAGGCGAGGTCGACACCGCGGCCGCACCGTTCCTGACGGCCGCGCTGCAGGTGGCCTGGGTTGCTCTGTCGAGCCGTTTCGCCGCGAACGAGGTGCAACCGCTCGACGTGGCGGGGCTGTGTCCGCTCTGCGGTAGCCTGCCGGTCGCGAGCCTGGTCTGCGCACAGACGCCTTACCAGGGCTATCGCTATCTGCATTGCGCGTTGTGCGCCTGCGAGTGGCACATGGTGCGCGTGCAGTGTAGCCAGTGCGGAGCGGCCGGCAAAGACATCGCTTACCACTCGCTCGCCAGCGCGTCCTCGCCGGACGAAGCTGCGCCCGATGCCGCCGCGGTGCGCGCGGAAACCTGCGGGCACTGCCACGGCTATCGCAAGATTCTTTACCAGGAAAAAGATCCCGCGGTCGATCCGGTAGCGGATGATTTGGCCAGTCTCGCACTCGACCTGTTGCTGGCCGAGCAAGGCTACGCGCGGGCGAGCGGCAACCCGCTGCTGTGGCAGCCTGGGCAACGCTGAGTCGGATGGACGCTGCTTCCGCCAACGCGCGCGCCAGCGATCTGCCTTCGCTCGAACGGCTGCTCAACGTCTCCTCCATCGAACGGTTGATCGAACGCTACGGGCGCAGCCAAGTGGTTGCGACGCTGCGTGATGAGCTCGACCAGCTGCGCAGGCGCGCGCTCGTCGGCGAACTGCGGCGCGAAGCGCTCGATGCGGACGCAATCGCGAATATCGTCGAACAGCATCTCGTCGTCGCAAATCAAACGCGCTTGCGGCCAATGTTCAATCTGACCGGCACCGTGCTGCATACGAATCTCGGCCGCGCGCTGCTGCCCGAGTGTGCGGTGCAGGCCGTCGCGCGCGCACTCGCGGCGCCGGTCAATCTCGAATTCGATCTCGCCGCCGGCGGCCGCGGCGACCGCGACGACTTCGTCGAGCCGCTGCTCTGCGAATTGACCGGCGCCGAGGCGGCGACCGTGGTCAACAACAACGCGGCGGCGGTGTTGCTTCTGCTGAATACGTTGGCGAACCGGCGCGAGGTGATCGTATCGCGCGGCGAACTCGTCGAGATCGGCGGCGCCTTTCGCATTCCCGATGTGATGCGCAGTGCGGGCGCAAAGCTCATCGAAGTCGGCACGACCAACCGCACGCACGCGCACGACTACGCGGATGCGGTCGGCGCGCGCAGTGCGCTCGTGATGAAGGTGCATACGAGCAACTACGCGATCAGCGGATTCACCGCGAGCGTCGACACCGCCGAACTCGCGGCGATCGCGCACGCGCGCGGGCTGCCGCTCGCGGTCGACCTCGGCAGCGGCAGCCTGGTCGACGTCGCTACGTTCGGCCTGCCGCCGGAACCGGTCGTGCGCGATGTGATCGCCGCCGGCGCCGACCTCGTCGCGTTCAGCGGCGACAAGCTGCTCGGCGGGCCGCAGGCCGGTATTCTCGTCGGCCGCGCCGATCTCATCGCCAAGCTGAAGAAAAATCCGATGAAGCGCGCGCTGCGCGTCGGCAAGCTCACGCTGGCCGCGCTCGAAGCCGTGCTGGCGCTTTATCGTGCGCCCGAATTCCTCGCCGAGAAACTGCCGACGCTGCGCCTGCTGGTGCGCCCGTCTGCGGCGATCCAAGCGCAGGCATCGCGTCTGCTGCCGACCGCGCAGGCGGCGCTCGGCGAACGCTATGAAGTTGCAATTGCGCCGATGCAGAGCCAGATCGGCAGCGGCGCGCTGCCGCTCGAGCGGCTGCCGAGTTTCGGCTTGGCGATCCGCGCGCGCAAAGCGCAGCGCGGCAGTCTCGACCGGCTCGATGCGGCATTGCGCGGCCTGCCGCGGCCGGTGCTCGGGCGCATCGCCGAGAAGACGTTGTGGCTCGACCTGCGCTGCCTGGAAAACGCCGACGAAGCCGAATTCGTCGCGCAGTGGAGTCGGCTCGGCGCATGATCATCGGCACCGCCGGACACATCGATCACGGCAAGACCACGCTCGTGCGTGCGCTGACCGGCGTGGACACCGACCGGCTCAAGGAGGAAAAGGCGTGCGGCATATCGATCGAGCTGGGCTATGCCTATGTTCCCGTCGACGGCGGCGACGTGCTCGGCTTCGTCGACGTGCCCGGCCACGAGCGCTTCGTGCACACGATGGTCGCCGGTGCGGGCGGCATCGATTTTGCGCTGCTGGTGATCGCCGCCGACGACGGCGTGATGCCGCAGACGCAAGAGCATCTGGCGATTCTCG
>DAIMZS010000016.1:0-9673 GCA_036733825.1 Rudaea sp. | reverse complement strand
GCGCAGAACCGCGCAGCCGACGAGGGCAGAGCCGGCCAGCGCTGCGCGATCAATCTCGCCGGCATCGACAAGAGTGTGATCGCTCGCGGCGACTGGCTCGCCGATCCGCGCGCATTCGCGCCGACGACGCACATCGACGTGCGTCTGCGTCTGCTCGCCGACGCGCCGCCGCTGCGCAACGGGGCGCCGCTGCATGTCCATTTCGGCACGGCGCACCAGGTCGCGCATGTGGTCTTGCTCGATGCGGAACGGCTCGGCGCGGGCGAGTCGGCGCGCGCGCAGTTGGTTTTCGACGCTGCCGTCTGCGCGACCGCGGGCGATCGCCTGATCGTGCGCGACGCGCAGGCGGCGCACACGCTCGGCGGCGGTGTCGTACTCGATCCGTACGCGCCGGAACGCAAGCGGCGCAGCGCCGCAAGGCTCGCTTGGCTCGATGCGGTCGAACGCTTGCTCGCGGGCGAGGGCATCGGGCCTTTGCTCGATAACGCACCCTACGGCATCGCCGTCGACGATCTCGCGCGTCTGTGCGGATGCGCGCCCGAGCATCTGGCCATGCCCGATTCGGCGCGGCGGATCGACACGGCGAACGGCGTCGTCGCCGTGTCGGCCGAACACCGGCGCGCATTGCACGATCGAATCCTCGCGATACTGCAGGCCTTCCATGCCGCGGAGCCGGACGAGCCCGGCATCGACAGCGCGCGCTTGCGCCGCATGGTCGCGCCGACACTCGGCGACGTGCTCTGGCGCGCGCATATCGACGAGCTCGCGCACGAACGCCGGCTGGCGCGCAGCGGACCGTGGCTGCATCATCCCGGGCATCGCGTCGTGCTGAGCGAAAACGAATCCGCGCTGCTGCGGACGCTGATGCCGCTGCTCGCCGCCGGGCGTTTCGATCCGCCGTGGGTGCGTGAGCTCGCGGCAAGCGTGAAGGCCGCCGAGGACGCCGTACGTTCGACCTTGCGCAAGGCGGCGGCGCACGGTGAGCTGTATCAGATCGTGAACGATTTGTTTTATGCGCGCGAAAACGTCGATGTGCTTGCGGCGGCGCTGGGCAAGCTCGTGCAGGAGAACGGCGCGGTCGAGGCGGGGAAGTATCGCGACGCGATCGGCGTCGGCCGAAAACGCACGGTACAGATCTTGGAGTTCTTCGACCGCATTGGCTACACTCGCCGCGTGCGCAATACGCATGTGTTGCGCTCGGACAGCGGCTGGCCCGGCAACGCCTGAGCGGCCGCGCGGGACAATCTGGAAGGCATGCGCATCCGGTGGTGCGGCCGGGCTTCAAACCCGGTAGGGGGCGTCGACCGCTCCCTGGTAGGTTCGACTCCTGCTACCTTCCGCCGCTCCCCCCATACAAACCGGCCTTCCCGCTGCGCGGGAGGGCCGACCTTTTATCTCTTGATCTTCTGTACGATTGCTCATCGCCAGGCACCGCAGAATCTCTTCGCATGCCCGAAACAACCTCTCCGGTTTCCATACCCCGCCTGACCTCGCTCTCCCACGGCGGCGGCTGCGGCTGCAAAATCGCGCCGGGCATACTCGCCGAACTGCTGCGCGGCACCCCGGCGGCGACCGGGTTCGCCGATCTTCTGGTCGGCCGCGAGACCTCCGATGACGCCGCGGTGTATCGCATCAACGCCACCCAGGCGATCGTCGCGACGACGGATTTCTTCATGCCGATCGTCGACGACCCGTTCGACTTCGGCCGCATCGCCGCGGCGAATGCACTTTCCGACATCTATGCGATGGGCGCGCGGCCGCTGTTCGCGCTGGCGATCGTCGGCATGCCGATCAACGTGCTGCCGCGCAGCGTGATCGGCGAGATTCTGCGCGGCGGCGAATCCGTGTGCGCCGCGGCCGGCATTCCGATCGCCGGCGGGCACAGCATCGATTCAGTCGAACCGATTTACGGCCTCGCCGCGATCGGCGTAGGCGATCCGGACAGGATCAAACGTAACAGTGGCGCGCGCGCGGGCGACGTGCTCGTGCTCGGCAAGCCGCTCGGCGTGGGCATCTATTCGGCCGCGTTCAAGAAGGGGCTGCTCGACGATAGCGGCTATCGCGCGTTGATTGAAGCGACGACGCAGCTCAATCGGCCCGGCGTCGATCTCGCCCGGCTCGACGGCGTGCATGCGTTGACCGACGTCACCGGTTTCGGCCTTCTCGGGCACTTGCTCGAAATCTGCCGCGGGAGCGGCGTGAGCGCGATCGTCGATACGGCGAAGGTTCCGCTGCTGGCGCGGGCCCGGGAGTTTGCCGAGGCCGGTGTCGTCACCGGCGCGTCGGCGCGCAATTGGCAGTCGTACGGCGGCCATGTCGAACTGGCGCCGGCGCTCGCGGCGGTCTACCGGTCCCTGCTGACCGATCCGCAGACGAGCGGCGGGTTGCTGGTCGCCTGTTCGCCGGACGCGGTCGCCGAAGTTATCGATATTTTCGCCTCGGCCGGCTTTGCCCACGCCGCGCCGATCGGATCGGTCGTGCCCGGGAATCCGGGCATCCGCATCGACTAGCCGATCCGCTCATATCGCTGCCCGTCGGGCAAGTCTTGTACTAAGATGGACAAAGGTCGCCCGCGGCCGTGATTCGCGGCGAAGAGGAGAACGTCATGTCTCAGCTGAGTCGACGTCAGTTCCTGAAAGTCACCGGGACCACCCTGGTGGGTTCGAGTCTGGCGCTCATGGGTTTTTCCCCGGGAGTGGCGCTCGCGGAGGTGCGCGAGTACAAGCTCACGCGCGCGACCGAGACGCGCAACACCTGTCCTTACTGTTCGGTCGCCTGCGGTGTCCTGATGTACAGTTTGGGCGATCGCGCGAAGAACGCCGCATCGAACATCTTCCACATCGAAGGCGATCCCGATCACCCGGTCAATCGCGGCACGCTGTGCCCGAAGGGCGCGGCGCTCGTCGATTTCATCCACAGCGAGAGCCGGCTCAAATATCCCGAATACCGCGCGCCGGGTTCGGACAAATGGCAGCGCATCTCGTGGGACGATGCGCTCGACCGCATCGCCAAGCTGATGAAGACCGACCGCGATGCGAACTTCACCGCGAAGAATGCGGACGGCCTGACCGTCAACCGCTGGTTGACCACGGGCATGCTCGCTGCCTCGGCATCGAGCAACGAAGTCGGCTATCTCACGCACAAGGTGGCGCGTTCCCTAGGCTTATTGGCGTTCGATAACCAAGCACGTGTCTGACACGGCCCGACGGTGGCAGGTCTTGCCCCGACGTTTGGCCGTGGAGCGATGACGAATCACTGGGTCGACATCAAGAATGCCGATCTGGTCCTCATCATGGGCGGCAACGCCGCCGAGGCGCATCCGTGCGGGTTCAAGTGGGTCACCGAGGCGAAGGCGCACAACAAGGCGAAACTGATCGTCGTCGATCCGCGCTTCACGCGCTCGGCGTCGGTCGCGGACGTCTACGCGCCGATCCGCACCGGCACCGACATCGTCTTCCTCGGCGGATTGATCAACTATCTGCTGACGAACGACAAGATCCAGCGCGAATACGTGGTCAATTACACCGACCTGTCGTTCATCGTGAAGGACGAGTTCGCGTTCACCGACGGCATCTATTCCGGCTACGACGCGAACAAGCGCAGTTACGATAAATCGAGCTGGGACTACGCGCGCGGCGACGACGGCTACGTCAAGACCGATCCGACGCTGGCCGATCCGCGCTGCGTCTACAACCTGCTCAAGCAGCATTACGCGCGCTACACGCCGGAGATGGTCGAGCGCGTCTGCGGCACGCCGAAGGACAAGATCCAGCAGATTTGGGAGATGATCGCCTCGACCGCGACGCCCGACCGCGCGATGACGATCATGTACGCGCTCGGCTGGACCCAGCATTCGATCGGTTCGCAGATGATCCGCACCGGCGCGATGGTGCAGCTTCTGCTCGGCAACATCGGCGTGTCCGGCGGCGGCATGAATGCGCTGCGCGGACATTCGAACATCCAGGGCCTGACCGATCTCGGCCTGATGTCCAACCTTTTGACCGGCTACATGACGCTGGCGGGCGAGAAAGAGCAGGATTTCGAAGCCTACATCGGCACGCGCGCCTTGAAGCCGCTGCGGGCGAACCAGCTCAGCTACTGGCAGAACTACCGCAAGTTCTTCGTCAGCTTCATGAAATCGTGGTGGGGCGACGCGGCGACGGCGGAGAACAACTGGGCGTTCGACTACTTGCCCAAGCTCGACAAGCAGTACGACATGCTGCAGGCCTACGAGCTGATGAATCAGGGCAAGATGAACGGTTACATCTGCCAGGGCTTCAATCCACTCGCCGCCGCGCCGAACAAAGCCAAGCTCAGCGCGAGTTTCTCCAAGTTGAAGTACCTCGTCATCATGGATCCGCTCGCGACCGAGACGAGCGAGTTCTGGAAGAATTACGGGCCGCTCAACGATGTCGATCCGGCCAAGATCCAGACCGAAGTGTTCCGTTTGCCGACAACTTGCTTCGCCGAGGAGAACGGTTCGCTGACCAATTCCTCGCGCTGGCTGCAATGGCATTGGAAGGGCGCGGAACCGCCGGGCGAGGCGCGCAGCGATCTGGAAATCATGGCCGGCTTGTTCCTGCGCCTGCGCGACATGTACCGCAAGGACGGCGGCGCGTTCGCCGATCCGATCGTCAACCTGACCTGGAAATACGCGCAGCCGCACAGTCCGAATCCGGAAGAGCTTGCGCGCGAATATTCCGGCAGCGCGCTGAAGGATCTGGCCGATCCGAAGGACGCGACCAAGATCACGCGCAAGGCTGGCGAGCAGCTCGCCGGCTTCGCCGAACTGCGCGACGACGGCAGCACCGCGAGCGGCTGCTGGATTTTCTGCGGCGCCTGGGGTCCGACCGGCAATCTGATGGCGCGGCGCGACAACGCCGATCCGACCGGCATCGGTCAGACGATCAACTGGGCGTGGGCGTGGCCGGCGAACCGGCGCGTGCTCTACAACCGCGCGTCGTGCGATCCGCATGGCAAGCCGTTCAATCAGAAGCGCAAACTGATCGCGTGGAACGGCAGCGCGTGGGGCGGGGCGGACGTGCCGGATTTCAAGGTCGACGAGAATCCGGACAACGGCATGGGCCCATTCATCATGAATCCGGAAGGCGTCGCGCGTTTCTTCGCCCGCGCGGGCATGGCCGAGGGACCGTTCCCGGAGCACTACGAACCGTTCGAGTCGCCGCTCGCGGCGAATCCGCTCAATCCGAACCAGCCGCAGGCGATGAACAACCCGGCTGCGCGCGTGTTCGCGCAGGACCGCGAGGCGTTCGGCAAGGCCGAGCAGTTCCCGCACGTGGCGACGACGTACCGCCTGACCGAGCATTTCCACTACTGGACCAAGCACGTGCGCCTCAACGCGATCGTGCAGCCGGAGCAATTCGTCGAGATCGGCGCAGCGTTGGCCGATGAGCTCGGCATCGGCAACGGCAGCCGCGTGCGCGTGAGCTCGAACCGCGGGCACATCGAGGCGGTGGCGATGGTGACAAAGCGCATCAAGCCGCTGACGATCGAGGGCAAGAAGGTGCACACGGTCGGCGTGCCGATTCATTGGGGTTTCCTCGGCGTGGCCAAGCCGGGCTATCTGGCGAACACGCTGACGCCGTTCGTCGGCGATGCGAATACGAATACGCCGGAGTTCAAATCGTTCCTGGTCAAGGTCGAGAAGATATGAGAAACCCGATCGCCTGCTTTTTCTCCCTCTCTCCCAACAGTTTCATCGTTGGGGGAGAGGGTTGGGGTGAGGGGGCGCTTTTGATCTTCCTCGCGTGTCGGCGAGCGCCCCCTCACCCAACCCTCTCCCCCGAGAGGAGCATTCGGGGGAGAGGGCTTGACGTGTCTCCGAGGAGATAGGCATGGCACTGCAATCGCTCGACATCATCCGCCGCTCGGCGACGACGCTGCCCGCGCCGCAGGCGCGCGGTGCGCACGCGGGCCAGGTCGCCAAGCTGATCGACGTATCCAAGTGCATCGGCTGCAAGGCCTGCCAGGTCGCGTGCATGGAATGGAACGACCTGCGCGACGAGGTCGGCAGCTGCACCGGGCACTACGACAATCCACACGACCTCAGCGACCAATCATGGACGCTGATGCGTTTCGCCGAGTACGAGAATCCGAAAGGCGATCTCGAATGGCTGATCCGCAAGGACGGCTGCATGCACTGCGCCGATCCGGGCTGCCTCAAGGCCTGCCCGTCGCCGGGCGCGATCGTGCAGTACGCGAACGGCATCGTCGATTTCCACGAGGAGAACTGCATCGGCTGCGGCTATTGCGTCACCGGCTGCCCGTTCAACGTTCCGCGCATCTCGCAGAAGGATCACAAGGCGTACAAGTGCACGCTGTGTTCGGACCGCGTGTCGGTGGGGCTGGAGCCGGCGTGCGTGAAAACCTGTCCGACCGGCGCGATCACGTTCGGCAGCAAGGACGACATGCAGCAGCATGCCGCCGAACGCATCGAGGATTTGAAATCGCGCGGTTTCGACCAGGCTGGCCTCTACGACCCCGCCGGCGTCGGCGGCACGCACGTCATGTACGTGCTGCACCACGCCGATCAGCCGCAGCTGTACAGCGGCCTGCCGGAAAATCCGAAGATCAGCGCGATGGTCGGCCTGTGGAAAGGCATCAGCAAGCCGCTCGGTCTGCTCGCGATCCTCGCGACCGCGGCCGCGGGCTTCTTCCATTACATCGGCGTCGGCCCGAGTGAAGTGGGCGAGGCCGAGGAAGAAGCCGCGCGCCGCGAACTGGAAAAGGAGAATGCGCCATGAACGCCGAGCGCAGACCCGGTTTGATCGTGCGCTATGCGCCGGCGACGCGGATCAATCACTGGATCGTCGCGATCAGCTTCGTTCTGCTCGCGCTGTCCGGACTGGCCTTGTTCCACCCGGCGCTGTTCTGGCTGACGGACCTGTTCGGCGGCGGCGCGTGGACGCGTATCCTGCATCCGTTCATCGGCCTAGTCATGGTAGCCGCCTTCGTGTTTCTCGGCGCGAAGCTCTGGCGCGACAACGTCATGCGGCCCCGCGATTGGCAATGGCTGCGGCAGATCAGGGACGTGGTCGGCAACCGCGAGGAGGCGCTGCCCGAGGTCGGCAAGTACAACGCCGGGCAGAAGTTGCTTTTCTATACGATTGTACTTTGTCTCGTCGGTTTGCTGCTGTCCGGCATCGTGATCTGGCGCGCCTATTTCGCCGTCTATTTTTCGATTACGGTGATCCGCTTCGCTTCGCTGCTGCATGCGTTCTGTGCATTCGTGCTGATCTGCGCCATCGTCGTCCACATCTACGCGGCGATCTGGGTCAAGGGCTCGGTGCGCGCGATGACGCGCGGCACGGTCAGCCTCGGCTGGGCCTACAAGCATCATCGAGCGTGGTTCCGCGACGTCACCAAGACGCCGCAGAAATAGACAGGCTGTAGCGCCGATCCGGTTGCATTGCATCTCCGGGCAAGCGATGCTCGCCTCCAGCCGCTTGCAAGGAGCGATGTGTGCCATCTGTTCAAAGCCAGCCGGTGTCCACCGGTCTCTCGCGCGCCGCGATGTTTCTCGTGGTGCTGATCAACGAGGGCGACGAGAATCGCGACGCCGTACGGGCCTTCTGCAACGACTTGTCGGCGTTCGTCCGTGCCGTGAGTTTCCGCGACCGCAGCGCGCAACTGTCGTGCATCATGGGCTTCGGCTCGAGCGTGTGGGATCGTCTCTTCGGCGCGCCCAGGCCCAAGGACTTGCATCCCTTTCGCGAGATTCGCGGCGTGCATCACGCGGTGTCGACGCCCGGCGACATCCTTTTTCATATCCGCTCCTCACGCATGGACATGTGTTTCGAGCTGGCGACGCAAATCATGGGCCGGCTCGGCAGCGCGGCGTCCGTCGCCGACGAAGTGCACGGCTTCAAATACTTCGATGATCGCGATCTGCTGGGCTTCGTCGACGGCACGGAAAACCCCGAAGGGGACGACGCAATCGCAGCCACGATCATCGGCGACGAAGACGCCGCGTTCGCCGGCGGCAGCTACGTGGTCGTGCAGAAATATCTGCATGATCTAAAAAAATGGAATGCCGTTCCCGTCGAAATGCAGGAGAAGATGATCGGCCGAGCCAAGCTCTCCGACATCGAGCAGCCGGACGAGGAGAAAGCCCCGTACGCGCACAACGTGCTGACGTCGATCGTCGACGAAGAGGGCAACTCGCAGGAGATCCTGCGCGACAACATGTCGTTCGGGGATGTCGGCAAAGGCGAGTTCGGCACCTATTTCATCGGCTACTCGCGCTCGCCGTCGACGACTGAGAAAATGCTGCAGAACATGTTCGTCGGCCTGCCTCCGGGCAATTACGATCGCTTGCTCGACTTCAGCCGCGCGGTCACCGGCACACTGTTTTTCGTTCCTTCGGCTGCATTCCTCGACGATGTGGGGGTGGGCAACGGGAGCGCGACTGCCCCCGCATCACAAACCGCGGAGGCTGCCGTCATGTTCGCTCCGCCGAAGAAGTAGGTTAGGTCTCGGCGGAATGTAGTTGAACGAACGCCTTTGCAGCACGGCGAGCGCGTGCCGTGATTTCTCGTGCCGCGGGCCGCTCGACGACGCCGAGCAGCAAACCGATCATCAGATCTCCCCAAAGCAGCCCATAGAACTGCTCGACGAGATCGGCGGCGCGGCCGTCGATCAGACCGGATTCTTGTGCCTGGGTCATGATCTTGCGCAGAGCCGTACGCGTGGCCCCGCGCCCCAGCGCGTCGAGCGTGCGCGCCACCTCGGGCGCCCGCGCCGTTTCGGCGATCGCCAGCCGGAATACCGCAATCACGGTCGGATCGCTGACTTCGCGGATCAGTTGTGCGCCGAAAGAAGCCAGGATTTCCGCGAGCGTTTCGCGATCACGCGGCAGCGGCACATCGGCCGCCTGCCGCAGCCGCTGCGCGCGCCCGCCGATGCAGGCGATCAGCATTTCCTGCTTGTTGCCGACCAGGGCATAGAGCTCGCGCTTGGACACGCGCGCGCGTGTAGCGATCTCGATGGTGCTGGCCGCCGCGTAGCCGTTTTTCACGAATGTGGTGAAAGCGGCCTCGAGAATTCTCTCCCGCACCGCAGCCTCGTCGCTCTCTCTTCGTGGCTGTTTTGATTCCGCTGACACTGCCATTTTTCTCTCGCTTGACATCGGTACTTGTTAGTACCATAATAACTGGTACCCGTTGGTACCGCAAAGCTTACGCAGGAGCCGCGAACCATGTCGCCAGCCGTCATCTTCAACATACATCTCGCTCTGGGTTACATCGCCTGGCTGCTCTGCTTTGGCACGTATTTTTGGCCGAAGCTCAAAACGATGGATCGGATCGAGGCGCAGCGCGTCATCGCCACGCTGCACAGCTTCCGTTTCTTCGGACTCGTTTTCCTCCTTCCGGGCGTCGTCGGTCCGAACCTGCCGGCCGGCTTTGCCGAGTTCGCGGCCTACGGAGATTTAGCAACGGGACTGCTGGCGATGTTGGCGCTCGTCGCAATCCGTATGCGCTGGTTCGTCTGGCCTCTGATCGGTGTCTACACCATCGTGGGAGCCGCAGACATCCTGGTCGACTACTATCACGGCGTCATGCTCGACCTTCCCGGCTTGTCGGGACAATTGGGCGCTGCCTACGTGATCCCGATCGTCTACGTGCCCCTGCTGATGATCACGCATTTCACCGCG
>DAIMZS010000015.1:11375-22199 GCA_036733825.1 Rudaea sp. | reverse complement strand
TCGTCGAGGAGCGTCTTCAATATCGCCGCATTGGCACGCTGCATCGGCCTGCCGTCGATGCGGTCGAGCGGCGCTTGGCGCAGGCCGTCGTAGGGAAAGATCGTCACATCGATCGCGGTGTCGTCGGCGGCGAATTGCAGCACCGGATAATCCGCTTCGTGCTCCTGATCGAAGCGCAGGCGCCGCGAGTCGGTTTCGTAATCCATGCCGTGCTCGGCGAGATGGCGCGCGGGCGCATCCGGATCGTCGCTGAACAGATGCAGGCACACGGCCGAGTGCGCATCGGCGCTGCCGTCGAGCACGGCGCCGACCAGGCGCGGCTCGAATGGTGCGAAAAAACGCATGGCTTCGAGCGCGGTTTCGCGCAAAGCGCGCAGCTGCTGCGGCTGATCCTCGGCGTGGAACAGGCGCTGATATTCGCGCAGCGCGGCCTCGATCTCGACGTTTTTCGGCAGCGAAGATTCGTCGTTCACGCCGAGGCGCGCGGCGGCTTTGCGCTTGGCCGCCGCATAGTCGCGCAAGCCGGTTTCGCTGATCAGGCGCGCGGCTTCGAACGCGATCCGCGCGCGGATCGCATCGTGAGGCGGCGCGCCGACATCCTGCCCGCGGCGCGCGCGCGTGTCGGCGCGGCGCTGACGCATCAGAAAATCCCGTAGGCTTCCTGCTGGACCTTCTTCTCCGCCTCGGTCGGCTGATTCGGGCTGTTCGCCAGGCGCGTCAGGTCCTCGGTGCGGAACACTTCGGAGATGGTGTGGTCGGCGCCGGGCGGGGCGAGGAAGCCGGTCTCCGGATCGATCTGCGCCGTGCTGATGCCGCTGGGCATGTCGAACGGCTTTTCCGGCACGCCGTCGAGGGCGGTGCGCATGAAGTCGATCCAGATCGGCAGCGCGGTCTGCGCACCGAATTCGAGATGGCCCATCGAGCTGAAGTCGTCGAAGCCCATCCAGGCCGCGGCGACGAGATCGGCGTTGTAGCCGACGAACCAGCCGTCGCGGTGATCGTTGGTCGAGCCGGTCTTGCCGAACAGGTCGTTGCGCTTGAGCACCATCGCGCCGCTGCCGGTGCCGCGGCGGACCACGTCGCGCAGCAGCGAGGCGATCAGATAGGCCGTGCGCGCATCGAGCACGCGCGGCGCGAGCTTGTTCGCCGGCGCGGGCGCGGTCGACGCCTGGGCGCTGCCGATCGGCGAGAGGTTGTTCGGCGTCGTCGTGACGCCGTTGTTGTCGACCACGGTGCGCGCCGCCGGGGCGGAAGCGGCGATGCGGCCGTCGTCGTTCTTGCGCTCCGGGCATTGCGCGCAGACGAGGGCGGGCTGGGCCTTGTAGACCTCCTTGCCGTCGCGGTCGTAGATCGCGTCGACGAAATACGGATCGACGAGGTAGCCGCCGTTGGCGAACACCGCGAACGCGCGCGCCATGTTCATCGGCGAGACGGCGGCGGTACCGAGCGCCATCGACAGATTCGGCGGCACTTGTTCGAGGCTCAGGCCGAAGCGGGTGACGTATTCGCGCGCATAGCGCACGCCGATCGCGTCGAGCAGGCGCACCGAGACGAGGTTCTTCGACTGCACCATCGCTTCGCGCAGGCGCATGGGACCGGAGAACACGTCGTCGTCGTTTTTCGGCGTCCACTGGCCGTTCGGCTTCGACGGATCGGGAAAGACGACCGGCGCATCGTTGACCACCGATGCCGGCGTGAAGCCGTGCTCGAACGCGGCGGCGTAGAACAGCGGCTTGAAGCTCGAGCCCGGATTGCGCGAGGACTGCACGACGCGGTTGAACTTGCTGCGCGCGAACGAAAAGCCGCCGACTTCCGCGCGCACCGCGCCGTCCTCCGGATCGAGCGCGAGCAGCGCTCCCTGCACGGCCGGAATCTGCGCGAGCTGCCAGCGGCCGGCCTTCTTCGGATCGGGATTGTGCGAGACGCGCACGATGTCGCCGACCTTGAGCGCCGCGTCGACGCGCTTCGGCGCCGGGCCGCGGCTCGTTTCGTCCTGGTAGCGGCGCGCCCAGGCGATGTCGTCGAGGCTGAGGACGATGTTCTGGTCGTCGTTGAGGTGCAGGTGCGCCTCTTTCTCCGAAGTCTGCGTGACGATTCCCGGCACCAGGCCGAACGTGGTGCGGAACACGTCGAGTTTTTTGTCGAGGTCGGCTTCGGGCGCGTTGGCGGCGAGCTCGACGTGCGCCTCGGGGCCGCGCCAGCCGTGGCGGCGGTCGTAGGCGATCAGGCCGGCGCGCACCGCTTCGTTGGCGGCGGTCTGGTCGCGCGAATCGATCGTCGTGCGGATCGTGTAGGCGTCGGTCAGCGCATTATTGCCGAGGCGCTGCAGCGCTTCCTGGCGCACGAGTTCGGCGATGTATGGCGCTTCCACTTCGATCGGCGGCTCGTGGGCGAAGGCGCGCTCGGGCTCCGCGTCGGCCTGCTTGAGCTGCGCGTCGGTGATGAAGCCGTTGTCGAGCATGCGCTGCAGAACATAACGGCGGCGTTCGAGCGCGCGCGTGCGGTTGTTGAGCGGATTGCCGGTGGAGGGAAACTTCGGCAGGCTGGCGAGCATCGCGCATTCGGCCAGATCGAGCTGATCGAGCGTCTTGCCGTAGTAGAACTCCGCGGCCGCGGCGACGCCGTAGGCGCGGTTGCCGAGGAAGATCTTGTTGAGGTAGAGCTCGAGGATCTGATCCTTGGTCAGCGTGTTCTCGATCTTGAACGACAGCAGGATCTCGGTCGCCTTGCGCGACAGGCTCACTTCGGAACTTAAGAAGAAGTCGCGCGCGACCTGCTGCGTGATCGTGCTGCCGCCGGGCACGTGCAGGGTGCGCTTGGAAATCATCAGACCGACCGCGCGCAGGATGCCCTGATAGTCGACGCCGGGATGATTGTAGAAATTCGCGTCCTCGGCGGCGAGGAAGGCGTTCTTCACCTGCAGAGGCACATCTTCGATTTTGACTGGGATGCGGCGCGTTTCGCCGTAGGTGGCGATGAGCTTGTTGTCCGAGGTGTAGATGCGCAGCGGCACCTGCAGGGTCACGTCGCGCAGGGAATCGACCGAGGGCAGACGCGGCACGATGAGCCAATAGACGACACCCAGACCGGCTGCGCCCAGCACGATACAGATCACCCCAAAAATCAGGGCGTAGCGAAGAAAACGACGAAAAAAGCGCATGAGATCATGTCGGTAGCCCCGGGGCCGGAGCGATCCTCCGATTATATGCGGCTGCCTGAGGGGTCGATAGGGAAAGATTCTGTCCGGACGCGGGCAGCAAAAAAGTGATTACTCATCGTTCATTTCGACGGAAACGTGATGCAGTTATCTAAAATTTTTTTGGAAGTTCTTGTTCATTCAACACTTTTCCCCGTTGCCAAAAATTTAACAATCCGGTTTAATGGGCGCCGCGTTCCTATTGTTTGTTAACGCTTTAGTGATTTCGGGGGAACTGGGTTGAATTTCTTTCAGGCCAAGTCGACATCGCTGATCGGCGTGGACATCAGTTCGTCTGCAGTGAAGCTGCTGCAGCTGAGCCGATCCGGCGGGCGTTATCGCATCGAACACTACGCCGTTGAGCCGTTGCCGCCCAATTCGGTCGTAGAAAAAAACATCGTCGCGGCCGAACCGGTGGGCGAGGCGCTGCGGCGCGCGCTCGCGCGTTCGGGCGCCAAGACCAAGCTCGCCGCGGCGGCCGTCGCCGGGTCCGCCGTGATCACCAAGGTCATCACGATGCCGGCGGACTTGACCGAGGAGGCGCTCGAAGAGCAGATCCAGGTCGAAGCCAACCAGTACATTCCTTATCCGATCGAGGAAGTGAGCCTCGATTTCGAGGTGCTCGGTCCGGTCAAGGACGCGCCCGATTCGGTCAACGTGCTGATCGCCGCCTCGCGTACCGAGAACGTGGAACTGCGCGTGTCCGCGCTCGAAACCGCCGGCCTCACCGCGAAGGTGATGGACGTCGAAGCGTTCGCGATGGAAAACGCGTGCAAGCTGATCGCGGATCAATTGACCGTGCCGGCCGATGCGATCGTCGCCGTCGTCGACATCGGCGCGACGATGACCACGCTGATCGTGCTGAAGAACCAGCGCACGATCTATTCGCGCGAGCAGGTGTTCGGCGGCAAGCAGCTCACCGACGAGGTGATGCGCCGCTACGGCCTGTCGCAGGAAGAGGCCGGCCAGGCCAAGCGCCAGGGCGGCCTGCCCGAATCCTACGAAGTCGAAGTGCTCGAACCGTTCAAAGAAGCGATCGTGCAGCAGATCAGCCGTCTGCTGCAGTTCTTCTATGCGGGCACCGACTACACCCGCGTCGATCAGATCGTCCTCGCCGGCGGCTGCGCGCTCGTGCCGGATATCGGCGCGAAAGTGCTGCAGCAGCTCGGCGTGCCGTGCATCATCGCCAATCCGATCGCGGGCATGGCGCTTTCGCAGCGCGTGCAGAGCCAGGCCTCCGCGCTGCGCCAGGATGCGCCGACGCTGATGATCGCCGCGGGCCTGGCCATGCGGAGTTTCGACTGATGGCCACGATCAACCTACTGCCGTGGCGCGCCGAACGCAGGCGCCAGCGCGAGCGCGAGTTCTACACCATGCTCGCCAGCGCCGCCGTTGCGGCCATCCTCGCCTGGTTTCTCTGGGGCTACTGGATGGATTTGCGCATCGAGGATCAGGACAGCCGCAACGCCTATCTGCAGAGCGAAATCAAGCAGCTCGAAGGCAAGCTCACCGAAATCAAAGAGCTGGAAACGACCAAGGCCAAGCTGCTCGCGCGCAAGCAGATCATCGAACAACTGCAGGCGAGCCGCGCGCAGATGGTGCATCTGTTCGACGAGCTGGTCCGCACGATTCCCGACGGCGTGCGCCTGACCTCGATCAAGCAGACCGGCACGCAGCTCGAACTGCAAGGCGTGGCTCAGGCCAACGGCGACGTCGCCAATTACATGCGCAACCTCGACGGATCGACCTGGATGCAGCGCTCGGATCTGCAGAAGACCGAAATCAAGGGCGCCGACAAGCGCAACCGCTATGAATTCGGCCTGACGGTCAAGATGCGCTCGCCCGAGCAGCCGAAAGACGGGACGACGCCCGACGGCGCGCCGCCGCCCGGCGCACCGCCGCCGCCCGCGCCGCCTCCCGCAGGCAAGCCCGCGTCAGCGGCCACGGCAGGGAGGGCGCCATGAATCTCTCCGATCTGCGCAATCTCGACCGCAACAACGTCGGCAGCTGGCCGAGCGGGGTCAAGTACGCGGCCTGCGCTCTGATTTTCGCCGTCCTGCTCTTCATCGGCTGGTGGTGGTCGATCAGCGGCCAGTCGGACACGCTCGCGCAAAAGCAGAAACAGGAAATCGCGCTGAAGAAGGATTTTCACGACAAGCAGCTCAAGGTCGTCAACCTGGAAAAGCTGAAGACCCAGCTCGACGACATGCGCGAGATCCTGCGTCAGCTGCTGCGCCAGCTGCCCGGCAAGACCGAGATGCCCGAGCTGCTCGACGACGTGTCGCGCGCCGCTTTGTCCGCCGGTTTGGAAACGCAGTTGTTCGAGCCCGGCCCCGAAGCGATTCAGGAAGGGTTTTATGCGGAAAAGCCGATCAAGCTGCGCATGCTCGGCACGTATCACCAGTTCGGCTCGTTCATCAGCGCGGTGGCCGCGCTGCCGCGCGTGGTCATCCTGACCATGCACGACGTATCGCTCAAGCCGACGCAGCAGGCTGGCGGCTCGAAAAACAGTTCGGTCCCCGTCGGCCAGCTCGCGCTCGAAGGCACGGTGAAAACCTACCGCTACGTCGACGAGGACGAGGCCGCCGCGGCCGCGCCGAAGAAGCCGGGCGCGCCGCCGCCGGCAAAGGCGGGCAAATGAGACAGCCGTCGAAAGATATGGCCGTGATCTTGCGTTGGAGTGTGATCCTCCCGGTGCTGCTCCTGCTCGGCGGTTGCATGAAGGGCGACGCCGACTTGCGCAAATGGGTGGCGGACGAGAAGAATCTGCCCGGCGGACCGCTGCCGCCGCTGCCGGTGCTCAAGACGTTCGAGACGTTCGAGTACAAGGACCAGGCGCAGCGCGATCCGTTTGCGCCGAGCCTGGCCGAGCAGAAGGCCGAGGAAGAAGAGAAGAGCGCGGTGCCCGATCCGCATCCGAAGGAAAAGCTCGAAGAGTTCGCTCTCGACAGCCTGAAGATGGTCGGCACGATCGGCGCCGGTCCGGGCATGCTCGGTTTGATCCGCGATCCGGAGGGGACGGTATCGACGGTGAAGCCGGGCAATTACGTCGGTCAGAACAACGGCAAGATCAAGGCGATCAATCCGAACAGCATCGATCTGGTCGAGCTGATCAGCAACGGCAACGGCGGCTGGATGGAGCGGTCGGCGTCGATCGAAGTCAATGCGAATAAATAAGTACGCGGCAGTAAATGGCAGGTTGAACCTGCGCAACGGAAATTGAATTGGGGAATACCATGAAGCGGACCATAGCGGGCTCGATTCGGCGGCCCGGCGCACAACGACTCGGCGCAATTCTCGGCCTGCTTTTGGCCGTGTTCGTCGCGGCGCCTGCGGCACATGCCGAAAACGTGCTGCAGGACGTCGGCTATGCGCCGATCGCCGGCAGCCGCGTGCAGATCACGTTCAAACTCGCAGGTCCAGCCGAGGGTGTGCGCGTGTTCACGACGGAAAACCCGCCGCGCATCGCGCTCGACCTGCCGGGCACGCGCTCGGCCGTCAGCCAGCGCCATATCGAGATCGGCAGCGGCGCGGCGAACGCGATCAACATCGCGGAGTCCGCGGGCCGCACGCGCGCGGTGATCGATCTTTATCGCACCTCGACTTACGAAACGCATGCCGAGGGCAACAATTTCGTCCTCGTCATCAACAACGGCAATGCCGCCAACACCACCGCGGCAATCGCCGCCGGCGACCAGACCAAGAGCGTCGGGGCTGCGGTGCAAGAGGTTTCCAACATCGATTTCCGCCGCGGCAAGAACGGCGAAGGCCGCGTGATCATCACCTTCTCGGGAGAGGGCTCCAGCGCCGACTTGAAGCGTCAGGGCGACAAGATCCTGCTCGACATCTACAACGCGCGCCTGCCGACGCAGCTCGCGCAGCGCCTGGACGTGCTCGATTTCGCCACGCCTGTGCAATTCGTCGAGACGCACAGCAAGGGCGGCGGCGCGCACATGGAGATCACGGCCAAAGCGCCGTTCGAGCAGCTGGCCTATCAGACGGGCAATCAATACATCGTCGAAATCGCACAGGCGAAAGAAAAGGAAAAGAAAGATCCGAACGCGCCGCCGGTGTACTCCGGCAGCCGCGTGACTTTTGATTTCCAGGACATTCCCGCGCGTGCGGTGCTGCAGCTGATCGCGCAGATGTCGCAGCTCAATATCGTGGTGGCCGACAGCGTCACCGGCAACGTGACGCTGCGTTTGAACAACGTGCCGTGGGATCAGGCGCTCGACCTCGTGCTGCAGGCGAAGGGTCTCGACAAGCGCCAGAACGGCAACGTGATCTGGGTTGCGCCGCAGAAGGAAATCGCCGATCGCGAGCAGGCGATCGCCGATGCGAAGCTCAAGCTGGAGCAGGTGAGCGAAGTCGTCACGGAATACATTCCGATCAGCTACGGCAAGGCCAAGGACATCGCCGACCTGCTGACGCAGAAGTCCAAGCAAGGCAATCAAGGCGGCGGCGCCGGCACCACCGCCACGCATTCCAGCGGCTTTTTGTCCGAGCGCGGCCGCGTATCTTCGGACGAGCGCACGAATACGCTGGTGATCATCGACGTGCCGGAGAAGGTGCGCGCGATCCGCGAACTCGTCAACAAGCTCGACAAACCGGTCCAGCAGGTATTGATCGAAGCCCGCATCGTCGTCGCCACCGACAATTTTGCGCGTGAACTGGGCGCGAAGTTCGGCATCACGGGCGCGACCACGGTCGGCAGCAGCGTGGTGACCACAAGCGGTAACTTGGCCGGCGCACAATCGATGACCAGTCAGGCCTTGGGCAACCGCCTCGCGACCGGCCAGCCGTTCCCGGTGCTGCCGCCGGGCGTGACCTCGGGCGGCGGCTCGGACGCCACCGGACTGGGCAACCGCCTCAACGTCAACCTGCCGACGACGACGACCAACGCCGGCAGCATCGGATTGTCCGTACTGGGTTCGAACATGATTCTCGATCTGGAATTGTCTGCCGGACAGACCGAAGGCCGCAGCGAATTGATTTCGAGCCCGCGCGTGGTCACGGCCAATCAGCAGGAAGCCAATATCACTCAGGGCCAGGAAATTCCGTATTCGACCATCAGCTCGGCCGGCGCGGGCGGCGCGGCGCTGCCGACGGTGTCGTTCAAAGACGCCGTGCTCGGCCTCAAGGTCACGCCGACCATCACCGCCGACGGCCGCGTTTTCCTCGATCTCGACGTCAAGAAAGATGCGCTCAACAGTTATTACACGAACCAGACCGGTTCGTACCCGATCATCGACAAGCGCGAGATGACGACCGCGGTGCTGGTCGACAACGGCCAGACCGTCGTGCTCGGCGGCGTCTACGAATTCGACAAGAACGACAGCGTGACCAAGGTGCCTTTCCTCGGCGACCTGCCGGGCATCGGCGCCTTTTTCCGCAACGTCAGCAAGTCGAATCAGAAGGCGGAGCTGTTGATTTTCGTCACCCCGAAGATTCTCGACGAGAATCTGAGATAGCCGCACGGGTTTCGCCCGTCGCGGACGAAACGCCATCGATCATTCCCCGAAAGAAGTCATAGCAGTACCGGAGTCCACCATGAAAACGCCGATTCGATTCTTCGCGATGTTGTTCGGCTCGCTGCTCCTCGCCGCCGGCAGCGATCACGCCCGAGCTTCCGCCTTCGGGCCGCCTCCCGCCGACAACGTGAACATCGACGTGTCCGCAACCTCGATCGGCACCAACTCGACCGCGACGCTGACCGTGACCGTCACCCGCCGCAACGGCACCCCCGAGACCGACGGCACGCTGATCAGCGCAACGGTATCTGCGCCATCGATCGGCTCGATCGCCGGCACCGGTTCCAGTTCCGTCGGCGGCAGCAACAGTCCGCTCAGCGGCGGCGTGGCCTCGTTCGTCTTCATTGCCAACAACACCCCGGGTACGGCGACGATCACGATCTCGGTACCACCGGTCAACGGCCACCCGACCACGGTCACCTCCAAAGTCAACATCACGGTGACGCAAGGCGACGGCAATAATCCGAGCCTGAAGGTCACACCGTCCACGGTGACTCTGCCGCAGAATCTGGTGGGCGCGGGTCCGGCCTTTGGTTCGCCCTACATGGCCGAAGTCCAAGTGGAATGGCGCGGGTTGATCAGCGGGCAGCTGCTTAATGGCAAGATCAGCGTCGCGACTTCACCGGTGGGATCGATCGCGTTCTCCACGCTCGATGATCCGTCCACGCCGTGGACCGGTGAGACCAAGACTCCGCCGACCGCGGAAGGCAACGAGTTCCTGACCGAACTCGGCAGCGGTCCGGTCAATGTCACCGCCGGCATCGGCACGATTTTCATCCATTCCGGCGCTACCGTCGGTCCGGCCACGTTGACGATCACCGCGGTCGATCCGGAAACCAATCGCACGATCTCTTCGCAGATTGCTGTCAACGTGATCACTCCGCCGGGTGCCAACCTGCCGACGTCGGTTACGCTGTCGCAGGGCGCGGGCGGCGTCTACATCAACGGTTCGAACGGTCCGCAGAGTAAGATCGTCAGCGCAACTCTGACCAATATTTACGGCACGCCCGCGGTTGCCGCCCCCGGCGTCGACAACGTCCAGTTCGACATCGTCGGACCAAGCGGCACCGATGCGAAGTTGTTCGGCATCAGCGCGGGCGGTGTGCCGCAAATCAGCTCGTCGGTGAAGACCGCCGCCGGGGCGGGCGACGCCAACGTGTACCTCATGGCTGGAAACGTGCAGGGGCCGGTGCAAATCCGCGCGACCGTCGACGGCTACGACGGCGATGTCGGCAATGGCGTCACCATCCCGATCACGGCGACGACAACGGTCGTGGTCTCCGACGGTCAGCTCTACAGCCTCACGATCACCTCGCCGATAGTGAATGCGATCGCGGTCAACGGCATTACCTCCTCGACTAGTACCGGCGGCGGCAGCACGACGCCGACGCAGCCCGACGCGACCTACAGCCTGACGGTCAGCGCGATCGCGACCGACCGCGGTGGCAATCCGGTGCTTCCCGGCACGCAAATCCGCTTCGGCTTGATCGATACGCCGCAGGATCCGGGCTTTGCCTCGACCTGCAACGGCCTCGGCGCGTTCCAGATCTGCGGAACGCAGGGCGTCCCGCAACCGGGCACGCTGTACTTCAGCTCACCCGACGGCCTTTTCAAGACCGCGGGCGGCGGTGCCGGCCCGGGAGATACGCTCGTCGTCTTCGGTAAACAGTGGCACGGTGTACCCGCGGGCAACGATGATCTGGAAAGTGCGCTTCCGATCGCCAGTATTGGCAGCAACACGCAACTGTTCACTCTGTTCCCGTTCAACCGCAACGACACGACGGGCAGCTTGACGCTTGCTGATCCGCTGCCCTACGTGATCGGCCGCGCCACGATCGGCAACATCAATTCGCCGGTGGCGACCGACAGCTCCGGTGCGGCCACGATCACCGGCACGGCGACGACGACGCTCAACTACCCGTCGTCCAAGCTCAATCGTGGCGTCGTGATCTGGGCGCAGGGCACGGGTTCGGATACGGCGTTCAAGGACAGCAAGGGCAATCCGACCACGCGCCTCGTCACCGATGCGGTGATGACCGTGTACCCGGGCGTCGCCGACTTTATCGTCAGTGCCAGCCCGAATCCGATTCCGGGCAA
>DAIMZS010000015.1:3442-11275 GCA_036733825.1 Rudaea sp. | reverse complement strand
GTGGCGATTCCGATCAATGCGAATGGCGATCTCATTCTGCTCGTTTCGCCGTCGGCCCTGCCGGGCGCGGGCGGCAATGTCACGTTGACTCTGCGGTCCAGCAACGGCAACCCGGTATCAGGCGTGCAGTTGACCGGCACCTGCACGGGTAAGACGGTGAGCCTGTCTTCGGGCCCGGGGACGACCGGCGCCAACGGTACGACGTCCGCGACGATCTCGGCGAGCCTTGATGCCTACGGCACCGTCAATACCGGCACCTGCACTTTCACGACGGCGACAGGTTCCCCGACGGCGACCGTGAACCTTACCGGCGTGGACCTCTGTGTGAACGATCCGACCAATGCGGCCTGCACCACCGGTGGAGGAACGGGCGGTGGCACCGGCAATACCGTGAACATTACCGTTGATGCGAGCAATTCGCCGGCGGTGGCGAGCGGCTGCACCACCGGTTGCACGGCGACCGTCACGGCCACCATCAGCGGAGGCACCGCAGTCTTTTCGCCGGGCGGAACCAAGACGGTGATCTGCTACGGCACGCCTGCTCAGCCCTCATCCACCTGTTCGTTGACCGTTCCCACAGGAGTGGCGAGCATTAACGTGACGGCGGCGCCTGCTACCGGGGGCGCGTTCACTTCATGGTCGGGCGCCTGTTCGGGAACCACGCCTGCGACGACGCTCACGATCGCGGGAACCACCGCCTGTACCGCTACATTCCATTAAAACTGGAAGAGTTCGCGAAAATGAAGGGGCTGCAGCAATGCAGCCCTTTTTATTTCCGGCATTTTGGCTTAACGAAATGCGCCGGAGGGGAAACCTTTGGCACAGTCGCGCTGTCCGAAGACGGGTTATATTCGACCCTCCGTTTTCGCTATGGACATGCCAGACAACGCCTCGGCCCCGACCCTGATCGCGGCCTTCCACAGACTGCGCGATGAACTTTCGGCCTGCATCATCGGCCAGAGCGCGCTCGTCGATCGCCTGCTGATCGCCCTGCTGGCCGACGGCCACCTGCTCGTCGAAGGCGCGCCGGGATTGGCCAAGACCTTGGCCGTCAAAGAGCTCGCCGCGCGCATCGAGGGCGACTTCCACCGCATCCAGTTCACTCCCGACCTGCTGCCTGCCGACCTGACCGGCACGGAAATCTACCGCCCGCAGACGGCGAGTTTCGAGTTCCAGAAGGGCCCGATCTTCCACAACCTGCTGCTCGCCGACGAGGTCAACCGCGCGCCGGCGAAGGTGCAGTCGGCTCTGCTCGAAGCGATGGGCGAGCGCCAGGTGACGGTCGGACGCACGACGTACGCGCTGCCGCAGCTCTTCCTCGTCATGGCGACGCAGAATCCGATCGAGCAGGAGGGCACGTATCCGCTGCCCGAAGCGCAGCTCGATCGCTTTCTCATGCACGTGCGCATCGATTATCCCGATGGCGCCTCCGAAGCGGCGATCCTCAAACTCGCGCGCGACCGCGCACGCGCGACGCTGCGCGAGACGCTCGTGCCCGAGCGCCTGCTCTCGCAAGCGCAGGTTTTCGCCGCGCGCGCCGAGGTGCTGAACCTGCATCTCGCGCCGGCGCTCGAGGAGTACATCGTCCAGCTCGTGCTCGGCACGCGTACGCCGAAAGTCTACGGCACCGATCTCTCGCGTTGGATCGCTTACGGCGCCAGTCCGCGCGGCACGATCGCGCTCGACCGCTGCGCGCGCGCGCACGCCTGGCTCGCGGGCCGCGATTTCGTCGCGCCCGAGGACGTGCACGCAGTCGCCACCGACGTGCTGCGCCATCGCGTGCTGCTGAGCTACGAAGCCGAGGCCGAAGGCGTGACGCCGGAGCGCGTGGTGTCGGCGTTTCTGGATCGTGTGCCATTGCCGTAAAGGCATTCGTCATTCCGGCAAAAGCCGGAATCCATTTGCTTTTGAAGGCCAAGATGGATTCCGGCCTCCGCCGGAATGACGAGCAGAAACCATGAGCGCCATCCAAGTCACCCTCGACGACCTCCTCGCCATGCGCCTGCGCGCCGCGCGGCTTGCGCAGTTGGCGCAGCGCGTGGCGGGCAGCCATGCCGCGGTGCACGCTTCGCGCTTCCGCGGGCGCGGCGTCGACTATGCCGAGTCGCGCGCTTACCAACCCGGCGACGACATCCGCCAGATGGACTGGCGCGTGACCGCGCGCACCGGGCGGCCGCACACCAAGCTGTTCACCGAAGAACGCGAGCGCAGCGTGCTCGCCGTGTTGAGCTGCAATCCCTCGCTGCGCTTCGGCACGCGCGTGCGCTTCAAGTCGGTGCAGGCGGCGCGCACGGCGGCGCTGCTCGCCTGGGCCACGGCGCTGTCGGGCGACCGCATCGGCGCGATCGGCTACGGTCCCGGTCTCAATGCCGAAGTGAAGCCGAGCGGCGGCGTGCGTGGCGCGCTGCACTGCCTGCGCGCGTTCGTCGAATGGAACGAGATCACCCGAGCCGCGAACGAGACGGTGCCGCTGTCGCAGGCCCTGCAGCGCGCGCAGCGTCTGGCGCGGCCCGGAACGCAGGTGATCCTGCTGACCGACGGTTTCGATTGCGATGCCGCGACCGAGCCTGCGCTGTCTCTGCTCGCCGAACACTGCGACGTCGCCGCGGTGATTTTGAGCGATCCGCTCGAACACGCCGCGCCGCCGCCGGCGCGCTATGCGTTGCAGGGCGAATCCGGCCCGGTGCTGCTCGACTTTTCCGTACAGTCCACCCGCGCGCGCTGGCCGGCGTGGTTCGAAGAGCAGCGCGCGGCGTTTGTCGCCATGCTCAAGCGCCGCGCGTTGAACTCGATCGTGCTCGATACCTCCGCCGAGCCGGAGGCCGCGCTGCGCACGCTGCTCGGTTTCGACGCGCGCAAGAAGAGGGTCGGCTGAGATGCTGCAGGCTGCCATCCCGTCGGGCCCCGAACTGCGCGATATCCACGTGCCCGCGCCGCCGTCGTGGTGGCCGCCCGCGCCGGGCTGGTGGCTGCTCGCCGCGCTGGTCGTGGCGCTGAGCGTGTTTGTGTTTCTGCATGTGCGCAAACGACTGCGGCACCGCCGCCGCACCCGCGCGGTCATGGCCGAGTTCGAGCGCACGGTCGACACGGCACGCGCGAACGCACCCGCGCTGTCGGCGGCGCTGTCCGCTTTTTTGCGCCGCCTCGCGATGCGCGGCAGCGCGTCGGCGGCCACGCTTTCGGGCGAGGCGTGGCTGGCTCATCTCGATGTAATGCTTGGCGGCGACGAATTCTCGAAAGGCGTCGGCCGCGCGCTCGCCGACGCACCGTATCGCGCGCATGCCGACATCGACGAACCGGCCCTGATCGCACTGGCGCGGCGCACCGCGCAGAAATTCTGCGAAAGCGGGGCCGCGCATGTTTGAGTTCGCCTGGCCCTGGCTGTTCGTGTTGCTGCCGCTGCCATGGCTCGTCGCACGCGTGTTGAAACCGGCGACCGGCGACACCGGCGCGGCGTTGCGTCTTCCGGTCGTGCTGAGCGGCTTCGATCTCGCCGGGGGGGCCAATCCGGTGGCGCGCTGGAAGCGCTGGATCGCGCTGCTCGTCTGGGCGCTGCTCGTCGCGGCGGCGGCGCGGCCGCAATGGATCGGCGAGCCGATCGACTTGGCGCGCAACGGGCGCGATCTGATGCTGCTCGTCGACGCCTCCGGCAGCATGGATACGCCTGACATGCGCATCGGCGGCCAGGAGGTCACGCGCTACGGCGCGGTGAAGACAATCGCAGGCGACTTCGTCCGCCGCCGCGTCGGCGACCGCCTCGGCCTGATCGTGTTCGGCAGCCAGGCATACTTGCTGACGCCGCTCACGTTCGATCGCGACACGGTCGGCAAGCAGCTCGCCGAATCCGTCGTCGGCCTGCCGGGTCGCGAAACGGCCATCGGCGATGCGGTCGGCCTCGCCGTCAAGCGCCTGCGCGAGCGGCCGCAGGATCAGCGCGTGGCGATTCTGCTGACCGACGGCGTCAACGACGCCGGCGAGCTCGATCCGGCCAAGGCGATCGATCTCGCCGTTGCGGAAAAAGTAAAAATTTATACGATCGGCATCGGCGCCGAGACGATGCGGATCAACGACGGCTTCTTCGGCAGCCGCACGGTCAATCCCTCCGCCGAGATCGACGAGAAAATGCTCGCCGAAATGGCGCAGAAAACCGGCGGGCGCTATTTCCGCGCGCGCGACACGGCCGAACTGGCGCAGATTTATCGCGACATCGACCGTCTGGAGCCCGGTGCCGACAAGGGCCAGCAGTTCCGGCCGATCGACGAGTGGTTTTTCTGGCCGCTGTCGGCCGCGCTGCTGCTCGCGCTGGCGGCGGTGCTGATTCCTTACGTTCCCGCGCTGCGCGTGCCGCGCTCCCGCCGCGTCGGCGAGGTGGCGCCATGATGCACGACTTCCACTTCCTGCGCCCGGCGTGGCTGTTGCTGCTGTTCGCGCTGCCGCTGCTCTGGCGCGTGCTCAAATCGGCCGGCAACGACGCGCAGGCTTGGCGCGGCGCCGTCGATGCGCATCTGCTCGAGCATCTGCTCGTGCGCAATGCGAGTGCGACGCCGACGCGCAGCCCGGCCTGGCTCGCCGCCGCGGCGCTCGTCCTCGCCAGCATGGCGCTGGCCGGCCCGGCCTGGGAACGCATGCCGCAGCCGTTGTACAAAAACCAGGCCGCGCGCGTGATCGCGCTGGAGCTGTCCGCCACGATGCTCGCGCAGGACGTCAAGCCGAGCCGCTACGAACGCGCGCGCTACAAAATCGCGGACATGCTCAAGCGCTCGGGCGATGCGCAAGTGGCGCTGATCGCCTACGCCGGCGACGCCTTCGTCGTCGCGCCGCTGACCGACGACGCAAACACGGTGGCCAATCTGGTCGACTCGCTCGATCCGACGGTCATGCCGGCGCCCGGCAACGACACCGGCCGCGCGATCGATCTCGCGGTGAAACTGATTCATCAGGCCGGCGTGCGCGATGGTGAAATCGTGCTGCTTGCCGATGGCGCGAGCGCCGACGCGAACGCCGCGGCGGTGCGCGCACGCAGCGCCGGCATCCGCGTTTCCGTGCTCGGCATCGGCAGCGCGCAGGGCGCGCCGATCGCACTTGGCGACGGCGGGTTCCTCAAGGACAAAGCCGGCAACATCGTGCTGCCGAAACTCGACGGCGCGGCACTGGCCGGCGTCGCGAATGCGGGCGGCGGGCGCTACGCCGAATACCGCAACGACGCGGGCGATCTCGACGCCGTGCTCGGCACGCTCGCGCAAGGCGGCGAGGCGGCGAAAGATGCGGCCGGCGCGGAGGTGCAGAGCGAACGCTTTCTCGACCGCGGGCCGTGGCTGCTGCTCGCGCTGCTGCCGCTCGCCGCGCTCGGCTTCCGCCGCGGGTGGCTGATGCTGCTGCCGCTCGCGTTGTTCGTGCATTCCGGCCGCGCCGAGGCGAGCGTGTGGACCGATCTGTGGCAGCGCGCGGATCAGCAGGCGCAGGCGCAGCTCGATGCGGGCAAGGCGAAGGAAGCGCAGGCATTGGCGAAAAGTCCGGATCTTCGCGGCACCGCCGCCTACCGCGCCGGCGACTACGCCGCGGCGACGGAAGATTTCGCCGCGGCCGGCACTGACAACGCCTCCGCCGACGCGCAGTACAACCGCGGCAACGCGCTGGCCAAGCAGGCCAAGTTCGAGGAGGCGATCGCCGCGTACGACGCAGCGCTCAAGCAGCAGCCGGACATGGCCGACGCGGCGGCGAACAAGAAAACCGTCGAAGACTTCCTGAAGAAGCAGCAGGAACAACAGAAGCAGCAGCAGAATTCGTCGCAGGACCATCAAGGCAATCCGCAGCAGCAGCCCGGCAACGACCAGCCGCAGGATTCCAAGGACAGCAAAGACGGCAAAGGCGATCAGCAAGGCCAGGACGGCAGCGAGAAAAAAGAATCGAAGGATCCGGGCAAGGACGACAAGGGCGGCAGCGATCAGGACGGCAAGAAGAAGGACTCGCAGGCGCAGGACAAGTCGTCCGGCCAGAACAAACCGGGCGACGAGAAAAACGCCGCGCAGCAGCCGAAAGAGGGCAGCGAAGCCGGCAAGGATTCGCAGCAGAAATTCCAGCAAAGCCTCGATCAGGCGCTGGCGAAGGACGGCAAGGATGGGCAGAAACCGCCGCCGCCCGTGCGCCTCGGCGCACGCGAGGCCGATCAGCGCAGTGAACAGAATCAAGCCGTCGAACAATGGCTGCAGCGCGTGCCGGACGATCCGGGCGGCCTGCTGCGGCGCAAATTCCAGCTCGAACATCAGCGTCGCCAGCAAGGCGCGACGCAGGACGACTCACCGTGAAAGCGACACTCTTCCGTTTCCGAATCGCAGCTTTGTTCGTCATTGCGGCCTGCGCGATGTGCAGCGTCGCACAGGCGGCGCAAGTGCGCGCATGGCTCGACCGCAACGCCATGCAGCTCGGCGAGACGGCGACGTTGAACATCGAAGTCAGCGGCAGCGTGAACGCCGCCAAGCCCGACTTCAGCGTGCTGCAGCAGGATTTCAACCTGCTCGGCACGGAAAGTTCGACATCGATGAACATCATCAACGGCCAGGCCACCTCCAAGTTGCTCTGGGCCGTGGGCCTGGAGCCGAAGCACGCTGGTACGTTGACCATTCCCGCGCTCGCCGTCGCCGACGCGCAGACGCAGCCGTTGACGCTGACCGTGTCACCGGCCGCCACTTCGTCGGGCAAAGCCGGCGACGACGTGTTTCTCGACGTCAGCATCGAACCGAAATCGCCGTACGTGCAGCAGCAGGTGCGCGTCACGGTGAAGCTGTACTACGCGCTCAATCTGACCGACGGCAATCTCGAGGATCCGCACGGCGAGGGGCTCAACGCGCGCAAGCTCGGCCAGGACGCGAGCTACACCGCCGAGGTCGAGGGCCGCCGCTACCGCGTACTCGAGCGCCATTTCGCCGTCAGCGCGGAAAAGAGCGGCGCGGCGACGATTGCGCCGATCGTGTTCCGCGGGCACGCGGTCAATCCGAACGACATCAACAGCTTCTTCACCCGCGGGCGCACCGTCACCGCGCGCGCCGAGGGCGAGACGCTCGACGTGCGCCCGCGTCCGGCCAATTCGGGCACCGATGCCTGGCTGCCGGCGCAGTCGCTGACGTTGACCGCCGACGGCATCGACGCCAGCGCGCAGGCGCACGTCGGCGAGCCGCTGACGTTGACGCTGCGCCTCAAGGCGCAGGGCCTCGCCTTCGAGCAGCTGCCCGAGTTGAAACTGCCGAAGATCGACGGCGCCGACGTTTATCCGGACAAGGAAACCACGGTCAATCGCGACGACGGCACGTGGCAGTCGGGTGAGCGCACGCGCAAGTTCGCGATCGTGCCGAATCGCACTGGTCCGCTGACGATTCCCGCATTGAGCCTGAGCTGGTGGGACACCCAGCACGACCGCGCCGCCAGCGCCGATTTGCCGGCGCTGAGCGTGAATGTCGGCGCAGGCGCAGGAAATCCCGCCGCGGCAGCGCCCACAACGCCGAATTCCACAAATCTGCCGAGCGCGGCACCGGCCCCGGCGCCGGTGCGGATGAACGAAGCCGACGGCGGCGAGGCGACGCGGTGGCGGACCGTGGCGTTTGCCGCCGTCGGACTATGGCTGCTCACGCTGGCGGCGGGGCTCGGCTGGATATTCACGCGGCGCCGTCCCGCCGTTGCGGCGAGCGCGCCGTCGGCTTCCGATGCTCCGATCGATGCGAAGACGAGCGCCGCGCGCAAGGCCTTCGCCGGCGCCTGCAAGCGCAACGACGCGGCGTCGATCGCCCGCGCGTTGCTGGTATGGGCGCGCAGCACCGGCAGTTCGGCCCGCACCCTGGG
>DAIMZS010000015.1:0-3342 GCA_036733825.1 Rudaea sp. | reverse complement strand
GCCAGAGTTGTCCGCTGGCCGACAACGCCACGCACGCGGCGAGCGCGAGTACCCAAGGATTTTTCGCGTAGATGCTTAGGCTCTGAACACCGCCGCCGATCGATGGCAGCGTATCACCGCCGAAAGCAGCAATGACGGCGCCGATCGCCACGCCGAATACCGCGACCAGCAGTTCCAGCAGGCGCCGTTCGAAAGGCGAGGTGAACGGTTCCGCGGCGGACGCCGCCGCGCGCGATTCCGCCCGCGCCTGCTGCGCCACCATGGCGGCGAAATCGTCCGGCAGCGACTGCGCCGGCGGTTCGCTCAGCGCTCGCGCGATCAGGCGATATTCGCGCGAGCGCGCATCGTCGGCGTCCACGGACGCGCGCATGCGTTCCGCGCGCAGCGCGCGTTCCTGCGTCTGCCATTCGCGTTCGTGCGCCGGGTCGGCGAAAGGTTTCGTCGTGTCGTTCATACGATGGCTCCCAGGCGGGATTCAAGCACCTGGCGCAACTGCAGCCGGGTGCGGAAAAGATGACTCTTGATCGTGCCGATGGCAAGTCCGGTGATCGTGCCGATATCGGCGAGCGAAAGTTCGTCGAGATGATACAAAGTGATGATCGTGCGTTGCAGCGGCGGCAATGTGTCGATCGCCGCGCGCAGGTGCCGGGCCAGCTCGGCGTCGGCGCTGGCGGCTTCGAGATCGAAGCCGTCGTCGACGCGGTCGAGCGGGGCGCTGTCGCCGTCCGCGCCGGTGTCGTCGATCTCGACGCGGCGTTTCTCCAGATGGCGCAGCGCGATCGAATACGCCACGCGCCCGATCCACGACTTCAGCGCCGCGTCGTGACGGTATTGGTGCAGGGTGCGGTGCACGCGCAGAAACGTTTCCTGGCACAGCTCGCGCGCGTCCTCGGGCTGCCGCACCATGCGCTGGACGATGTGCCAGACCAGGCCCTGGTATTCGCGCACGAGGCGTTCGAACGCGCCGGCGCGGTGGGCCAGCACGGCGTCGACCAGTTCGCGATCGGTGCTCATCGAGCAGCATCTTCCATGAGCGGCAGAGATACGGACAGTGCCGGAAGGGTTGCAAGATTTCGCAGGCCAGATCATGCAACCGACGCCGACGAACGCGTATCCATGGTCTGCGAAACCGACTGAAGGAGCCTGCAATGGCCGGCGTATGGGTACCGATTGTTCTGTTTGTGTGCGTCACCTATGGATTCACTTTTGCCGTCAAGGCGATCGTCGATGCGCGTATGCGCAGTCTGCTCGCGAAGAACGGCGTATCGGACGATCTTTTGCGTTCGATCCTCGCCGGCGAGCAGCACCAGCACCGCCTGTCGTCGCTGCGTTGGGGTTTGGCGCTGGTCACCGTCGGCATCGGCTTCGGCCTGATTCAGGCCTGGGGCTGGACCGAGGTCACCCCCGGTGTGGTGGGAGTGCTCGCCGCTGCGGTCGGCGTGGGCCAGCTCGCCTTCTTCGCGCTATCGACGAAATTCGCGCCTAGCAACTAAATCGCGCTTTTTTGCATCCCATGTAGCGAAGTCAACTGCGCTTCGAAAAAACGGCATCACGCGATGCCGGCGCTGTCGGCTTGCCCAAATTTCACCCTCGGGAGAAACACATGCGCAAGATCGTTGTCGCACTATTGCTGGCCGTCTTGTCGAACGCGGCCATGGCCGAAATGGTTTATGAGATCGACTTGTCGGATGGCGCAGATCGGATCACTTCGTTCGAGATCGCTGCGCACGGCAGCGACCGCTTCCGCCCCGTGCCGATAAAGGTTCTCGACAGCGGCAATGGCGTCACCATTTCCGTGCGCCAGGGCGACGGCGGCTGCATTCGCGATCTGCGCATCGTCTTTGCCGACGGTCATCGCCTCGTGCGGCGCGATTTCGACATCTGCAAGCTGACCGCGCTGCGGCCCGGCCAAAATCTGTATCTCGCGGCACAGCCGTAGCATTTTTCAGCCGCGCAGGGATGCGCGGCGAGAAGCGCCTGCGGGCGCGGCGCGCCCCTCGACTCGTGTACCATCCCGGCCGGGACAGAGAATCGTCGGGGTCGTCGCATGAAATTGGCGCTGCATACGCGCGTACTGATTGGATTTGTCGTTGGCACCGTGGCCGGCGTACTCGCGTTCTGGTGGGTGCAGAACGGCGGCAGCGCGAGCTGGGTCAACGGCTTCGTCGACACCGTCGCGCAGCCGGCGGGGCTGTTGTTCCTGAAATTCCTGAAGATGCTCGTGCTGCCGCTGATGTTCTCGGCGCTGATCGTCGGCATCACCGAAATAGGCGACATCGCGAGCCTGGGTCGAGTCGGGCTGCGCATGCTGCTCTACATCATGGTCGTCACCTCGATCGCGATCGCGGTGGGCTTGGTCGTGATCAATCTGATCCAGCCCGGCGTCGGTTTCGATCCGGCGATCCGCGACGGCCTGCTCGCCGCGAACTCGCACGATGCGCAGGCGATCACCGCGACCAAGCCGACCTTGTCCGGAGTCAAGATTCTTCTCGGCATCGTGCCCGACAATCCGATCAAAGCCGCGGCCGACGGCGATTTCCTCGCGCTGATGTTCTTCGCGGTCATGCTCGGCATCGCGCTCGTGCTCAAGCCCACACCGGCGACGGCGGCGTTCAAAGCCACCGTGCAGGGCCTGCTCGATCTCGTGATGAAGCTGATGGAGCTCATCATCAAGCTGACGCCTTACGCGGTCGCCGCGTTGATGTTCTCGCTGACCGCGCGCTTCGGCACCGACATCCTCGGCAAACTCGGTTTGTACGCGCTGTGCGTCATTCTCGCGATCGCGATCCATATGTTCGTCGTCCTGCCGCTGTGGGTGCGCGTGTTCGGCGGCATGAGCCCGCTCAAATTCTTCAAAGGCAGCGAGGAGGCGATCCTGCTCGCGTTCTCGACGGCATCGAGCACCGGCACGCTGCCGACCACGCTCAAGGTCGCCGAGCAGAATTTGAAACTGCCGCCGCAGATCGCGCGCTTCGTACTGACGATCGGCGCCAGCGCGAACCATCACGGCACGGCGCTGTTCGAGGGTTTGACGACGCTGTTCATCGCGCAGTGTTTCGGCCTCGATTTGAGTTTGGGTCAGCAGGTCATGGTGATCGGGCTATGCATCATCGGCTCGATCGGCACCGCGGGCGTGCCGGCTGGCTCGCTGCCGGTCATCGCGGTGATCCTCGGCTATCTGCACCTGCCGCCCGAGGCGATCGGCATGATTCTCGGCGTCGACCGCTTCCTCGACATGTGCCGCACGTCGTTGAACGTGACGGGCGATCTTGCGACGGCTGTCGTGGTGTCGAAGGATGCGGGGGACATCAAGGTGCCGCTGCCGACGTCGTCTTCGCACGG
>DAIMZS010000014.1:16218-22708 GCA_036733825.1 Rudaea sp. | reverse complement strand
CTGGTCGAATTGCTCGGCCTGGAGCGTCTGGAAGCAAATCTGTTCCGCGGCCAAAGCCGCGACATCGGCACGCGCTACGTGTTCGGCGGACAGGTGCTCGGGCAAGCGCTGTCGGCGGCGCAGCAGACGGTGGAGGCGCATCGCGGCGCGCACTCGCTGCACGCGTATTTCCTGCGCGCCGGCGACATCGCCGCGCCGATCGTCTACAACGTCGAGCGCACGCGCGACGGTCGCAGTTTTTCCACGCGGCGCGTGATCGCGATCCAGCACGGCGAGCAGATTTTGAACTGCACCGTCTCGTTCCAGATCGACGAAGCGGGTTTCGAACACCAGAGCGCGATGCCCGACGTGCCTGCGGCCGAGGCGCTGCCGTCGCGCAAAGCGCTCTCGCCCGCGGAGCTCGAAAAACTGCCGCCGAAACTGCAGCGCTGGCTCGGCAGCAAGGGGCCGTTCGAACTGCGCTACGTCGAAGCGCGCGACGAATTCAATCCCGGCAAGCTGGCGCCGCGGCAGCACGTCTGGTTCCGTCTCGTCGACCGCATCGGCGATTCGCCGACGCTGCATCGCGCGATGGCCGCCTACGCCTCCGATTTCAACCTGATCGGCACGGCGATGCTGCCGCACGGCATCTCCTGGCTCAACGGCAATGTGTATCTGGCGAGCCTGGATCACGCGATGTGGTTCCACCGCCCGTTCCGCGCGGACGAATGGCTGCTGTATTCGCTCGACAGCCCGACCGCGCAGGGTGCGCGCGGCTTGGCGCGTGGGCAGATTTTTTCCGCCGGCGGGCGCCTGGTCGCGTCAACTGCCCAGGAAGGGATGATTCGGCTTATCGAGAGCAAGTCGCCGTGAGGCAAGTCTATACATCGGCACGCAATGAGAACGTCGACCGCGTAGTCGCGCTGTTGCGCGAGGCCGGCATCGAGACCTCGGTGACCAACCGCAGCAACTACGCCGGCCACGACTACAAGGGGCCGAGCTATTCCGCCAAACCCAATCGCGAAGCCTGGGCGCAGGTGTGGGTCGTGCACTCGTCCGATCAGCAGCGCGCGCGCGCGATCCTGCGCGAGATCGGCATCGAACCGCCGACGCGCTACGCGGAAGAGGTCGAACAGTCGCGCAGCAAAGAACGTTCGCCCGCCGAGCGACGCGCGCGCTTCGTTTGGAGCGCGCGCACCGTCATGCTCGCCCTGATTGTGCTGGTGCTGCTGCTCAATTGGCTCGGCGTGATTCGCCTGTTCTGATTTTCCTGCCGCGGCCCACGCCGGAACGTCCCCTCCCCGTTCGTATTCAAGGATTCCGCCATGTCACGCACCAAGACCGCTTTTCTCTTCGACCTCGACGGCACCCTGATCGACAGCGTCTACCAGCACGTGCTGGCGTGGAAAACCTCGCTCGACGCGGAAGGCATCGACATTCCGGTGTGGAGCATCCACCGCAAGATCGGCATGTCCGGCGGATTGTTCACGAATATTCTCCTGCGCGAAACCGGCCTCGACGCGACGCCCGAGCGCCTCGATCGCCTGCGCAAGAACCACGCGGCGGCCTACAAGGAATTGTCCGGCAGCGTGCGTCCGCTGCCCGGAGCGCGCGAGTTGCTCGACTATCTGACCGAACAGGGCAATCCGTGGGCGATCGCGACGAGCGGGCGCATGGAAACCGCCGGACACAATCTGGCCGCGCTCGGCGTCGATCCGGCCAAGGTGCCGGTGGTCACGCGCGATCAGGTCAAGTACGCCAAGCCCGATCCGGATTTGTTCCTCACCGCGGCCGAGCGCCTCGGCGTGGACATCCGCGACTCGCTCGTCCTCGGCGACAGCATCTGGGACATGATCGCCGCCAAGCGCGCGCGCGGTCTCGGCGTGGGCCTGCTCTCGGGCGGCTACGGCGAGGAGGAACTCAGCAAGGCCGGCGCGTTCCGCGTCTATGCCGATCCGGCGGACTTGCTGCTGCATATCGACGAGGTTGCGGCGCGGGCGTGATTCCTGAACGCACCGCACTTCTCCTCCCCCTTCAAGGGGGAGGCCGGGAGGGGGATGGTGTGGGGCCGCGTGCCAGCGAAAACACCATCCCCACCCAACCCTCCCCTTGAAGGGGAGGGCTATGCGGCGTTGTTATAGAATGACGCCATGAAGTCCGAAACCGTCCGCCTGTTTCAGACCCTGCCGCACCCCTGCGGCTACTTCGCGGAGCGGACGGCGCAGAACCTCGTCATCGATCCGTCCGCACCGCACTTGCCGCGCATGTATGCGCATGCGCTCACGCGCGGATACCGCCGTGCGGGCGGCCACGTTTATCACCCGCAATGCCCGCAGTGCCGCGCCTGCGTGCCGGCGCGCATTCCGGTCGAGAAGTTTCGGCCCGACCGCGCGCAGCGGCGCAATCTCAAGCGCAACGCCGACCTGACGATGAGCATCGTGCCGGCGCGCTACAGTCACGAATATTTTGCTCTGTATCGGCGCTACCTCGACGCCCGCCACGCCGGCGGCGGCATGGACAATCCCGATCCGCAGGATTTCACGCGCTTCCTCTACACCGCGTGGAGCCCGACCTCGTTCCTCGAACTGCGCAACGCCGACGACCAGCTGCTCGCCGTCGCCGTCACCGACGTCACCGCGACGGGACTCTCGGCGGTGTACACGTTCTACGATCCGAGTCACGAAGCGCGCGGGCTCGGCACGCATGCCATCCTGCGCCAGATCGAACTCGCGCGCGAGCGCGAGATCGCCTATCTGTATCTCGGCTACTGGATCGACGGCCACGCGAAGATGGACTACAAGGCGCGCTTCCGGCCGTTGGAATTGCTGACTTCCGAAGGGTGGAAGCTCTCGGGCTGAAAGCAGAGGCGGCGAGTCGCCCTACGACAGAATTTTTTCGCGCGCGCCGAATCCGAACCCGTGCTCGCTGTGCAGCGAGACGACGAGCTTGATGAACGCATGCGGCATCATCAGCTCCGCTTCGACGGCTTTGCCTTCCTGGTTGTGCCCCTGCACCGTCAGGGTGAACAGCGCGCCGGCGGAATCGACTTCCGAACAGACGATGTGCGGACCGACCGCGGGCACGTCGGTGAGATAAGGCTTGATCACCGCGCCGAGCGTCTCGATCGCCTGCGGAAAAAGAAACACGGCGAAGCTGGTCGTATCGTTCATGCGCAAGTCCGTCCGTTTGCAATCGCGCGAGTATAGAGCGAAAGGGCGACGCGGCATCGGCGGTCGAGTATCCTGCGTGCTTCCCGGTTCTGCGCGAGTCTTATGCTGCGTCCTTTCTTCGCCGTCCTGCTGCTTTCGCTCGCCTCCCTCGCGCAGGCCGCGCGGCCGGACGATACGTGGATGAGCGTGCTGCTCGACGGCCGCAAGATCGGCCAGATGCACACCACGCGCCGCGTCGACGGCGACCGCGTGCGCACGACGCAGGCGATGCAAATCGAGATCGAGCGCTCCGGCCTCAAGCTCGGCATGAGCACGAGCGAAACCGACGAAGAAACGCTCGAGGGCAAACCGCTGCGTTTCGAATCGCGGACGAAGATTTCCGGCATCGAAAGCGTGCAGACCGGCGTGATCCGCGCCGACGGCAAGCTCGAAGTAACAACCGAGGTCGGTGGCGCGAAGCAGACGCGGACGCTCGACTGGCCGCAGGGCGCGCTGCTTGCGGAAGGCCTGCGGCTCGCCGAAGAAAAACACGGACTCACGCCAGGCACGCGCTACAAGGCGCTGGCGTTCCAGGTCGAAAATCTCGAAGCGGTCGAAGTGGATTCGCGCGTCGGCGCGCGCGAGGCGATCGCGCTGCCGGACGGCAAGCGCGATCTGGTGCGCATCGAACAGTCGATCGAGCTCGGCGGCTCGCCGACGAAAACCCAGTCCTGGGTCGAGGCCGATTTCACCGTGCGCAAGCTGCTCGTGCCGATGATGGGCTACGAGCTGACCATGCTCGCCTGCTCGAAGAGTTGCGCGACCGCGCCGAATCAAGCCTCCGACATCCTCGTCCACACCCTGCTCGCCTCGCCGCGCGCGCTGACCGGCGAAGAGCGCGGCAAAGGCGTGCGCATCGTCCTCGCGCCGACCGACGCGAGCGGCGAACCGCTGACGTTCGCCGCAACCGACGAACAACAGGTCGCGGCCGCGGCCGACGGCAAGACCGAACTGCGCATCGGGCCGGCAACACAAACCAGTGCCGCGTCGCACGAAGCCAAACCCACCGCCGCCGACACGCAGCCGAACGACTGGCTGCAGAGCGCGGCGCCGGAAATCGTCCAGCTCGCGCGCGAGGCGGCGGGCACGGCGAAAGCGCCCGCCGCGCAGATGCAGAAACTCGAAGATTTCGTGCGCAGTTTTATTCGCAACAAGGATCTGAGCGTCGGCTATGCCTCGGCGCTGGAAGTGGCGAAGAATCCCGAAGGCGACTGCACCGAACACGCCGTGCTGCTCGCTGCGCTGGGCCGTGCGCTCGGCATTCCGACGCGCGTGGTCGACGGTCTCGTCTACATCGACGAATACGCCGGCAAGACGAACGTCTTCGTCCCGCACGCCTGGGCGCAGGCCTGGGTCGACGGACGCTGGCGCAGCTACGACGCCGCCCTGCACGGCTTCGACGCGGGGCATATCGCGCTGTCCACCGGCCAGGGTGATCCGTGGCGTTTCTATGCCGGTTTCAACACGCTGGGGCGTGTGCGCGTGGATTCGGTGGAGGCGCTAAGGCCCTGAAAACACGGATTTTGTTCGTCATTCCCGCGAAGGCGGGAATCCAGTGACTTTGGCTCTTCTTGGCGGAAAGCCAAGGCGCTGGACTCCCGCCAGAAGCACGCGGGAATGACGAGCAAAAAAGCAAAGACGGGGCCTCTTGAAATTTTGATATCTTTTTGATATCTTATTTTTACCGTTGCAGGAGCTACCGTCATGAACGAACGTCCCGTTTCCGCACCATCCGGCATCCCGGCCCTGGTCAGCCTGATCGTGCTGCTCATTGCCGATGCGGCCTGGTTCATCCACAACATTCAGGATCGAACCGTTTGGGGCATCGTCGCCGCGATCCTCATCTTCATCATCCTGCTCGTCTGCCTCGGCGGTTTCTTCACCGTGGCGCCGAACGAAGGCAAAGTATTGCAGTTCTTCGGCAGCTACGTCGGCACGGTGCGCGACGCGGGGCCGCGCTGGGCGAATCCGTTCTACAGCAAGACCAGCGTGTCGCTGCGCGTGCGCAACTTCGAGTCGTCCAAGCTCAAGGTGAACGACCTCGACGGCAATCCGATCGAGATCGCTGCGGTCGTGGTCTGGCAAGTCGTCGATACGGCCGAAGCGCTGTTCCAGGTCAATGACTACGAGAACTTCGTTCACATCCAAAGCGAATCGGCGCTGCGCCAGATGGCGCAAAGCTATCCCTATGATTCGCACGACACCGGCGGCATCTCGCTGCGCAGCCACGGCAAGGAAGTCGCCGATCATCTGCAGGAACAGATTCAGGAGCGTCTCGCCAGCGCCGGCGTCAAGGTGATCGAGGCGCGTATCACTCACCTCGCCTTCGCGCCGGAGATCGCGCAGGCGATGCTGCAGCGTCAGCAGGCCAGCGCGATCATCGCGGCGCGCACGCGCATCGTCGAAGGTGCGGTGACGATGGTCGAGATGGCGCTCGATCAGCTGTCGAAGCGCGATATCGTGCAGCTCGACGAGGAACGCAAGGCGGCGATGGTGTCGAACCTGCTCGTCGTGCTCTGCGGCGAACGCGGCACGCAGCCGATCGTCAATACGGGCACGCTGTACACCTGAGGATCGCGCATGATCCTCTTATGGAAAGAACCGATGCGCTCCATGCCTGACCCGCTAATTCGATTGCCGGCATAATCTCTATGCCGGCCGCCGATAAAAAAGCCTACCCGCTGCGCATCAGCGCCGAGATTCTCGACGCAGTGCAGCGCTGGGCCGACGACGAACTGCGCAGCGTCAACGCGCAGATCGAATACGTGCTGCGCGAGGCGTTGCGCAAGGCCGGGCGGATCAAGGCACAATCGGCGGATGAGTCCGAAAAACGTTCCTGACGATCCGGTCACCCTCGCCTTCGCACTCGGCGTGCCGCGTGACTACGGCCGCATGCGCGCGCTGCGGCGCGTGCGCGAACCGGAACGGCTGGCGAGCATCGGCCACGACACGCAGGGACGCGAGCAGTATCTCGCGCCGCGCGCGGCATCCGCCTGGATGCGCATGCGCGAGGCGGCGGCGCAGGCGGGGATCGAGCTCGAGATCGTCTCCGCGTTCCGCAGTATCGAGTACCAGCTCGGCATCGTTCGCCGCAAGCTCGAACGCGGGCAGTCGATGGACGACATCCTGCGCGTCAGCGCCGCGCCGGGCTTCAGCGAGCATCACAGCGGACGCGCGCTCGACATCACCACGCCTGGCTACGCCGCGCTCGAGGAAGAGTTCGAACGGTCCCTCGCCTTCGCTTGGCTGCGCAAAAATGCAAAGTTATACAACTTTTCGCTGAGCTACCCGCGCGGCAACCG
>DAIMZS010000014.1:14925-16118 GCA_036733825.1 Rudaea sp. | reverse complement strand
GCGACGTCGGCGCCCTGGCCGTAGTTCGCCGGCACGTACACGCCCAACGGATTGTCGACGCTCGCCGGGCTGTCGTAACCCTGCGCCAAGCCGGTCGGCGTCGCGAGGTTCCACGTGTTCAGATAACTCATCGCCTGCGCTACCGCGGGATCGCTCGCGAGCTGGCTCAACTGCCCCCACGAGCTGCCCTGCGCGTCGGTGAACGCCGCGAGCAGATGCGGCAGCACCAGTTCCGCATCGGCCGGCTGCCGGTTGAGCTGGACAGTCTTGATGTCGTCCGGCGTGATCTTCTTGCCCGAGGCGATCATCGCCGCCAGCAGCTTGCTGATGCGGGTGACGCGGTACACGCTGTAGTTGTAGTTGAGATAGTAGATGCCGCCGCCGGGACGCTGCATCGCGAGCGGATTGTTTCCGGCGAGGATGCCGATCGGATCGTTGTTGGCGTTGGCGAAGAAACCCGCGGACGGATTGATCACGTGCGGCATTTCCGAGGCCGGCATGATCTCGAACGGCGTCGCCTGATTCGGCTGCGGATGCTGCACCGGCAGCCAGTCGTGATGCAGCTTGCCCGAGCCGTCGCGGATCAGCCACGGCGGAATGCCGCCGCCGGGGCCGCCGTCCTGCTGCAGATCCTGGCGGATGGGATTTTCCGCGCTGGTGAAGTAGGCGATGTTGCCCGCGGTGTCGGCGTAGGCGAAGTTCTGCGAGCCGAAGTCGAAATAGGTCAGCGCGTTCTGGAAATCGGCCAAATTGTTTGCGCGATTGATCCGCTTGAACGCCTTCAGCTCCATCGTCGGGCCGAAGCCGGTATAGGCGATCGACAGGCCCGTGTTGCCGTCGATCTGCACCACCGGACCGTTGTTCCGGCGCGGCACGATGATCGTTATGCCGCCGTTGGCCGGGCCGATCGAATCCTCGCGCGTGACCACGTCGGCCGCACCCGGCTGCATGCGGTTGACGAAGTAGCTCTGGAATTCCCAGATCACCGGTTCCGCCGTGCCGTTGTGCAGGATCGCCGTCGGCAGACCGAAGGCGTTCATCTGGAACGTTTCCTGGAAAAAGTCGGTCACGTCCATCGGGTTGACCGTCGAGCCCCAGCACACGTTTGTCGTACAGCCCTGGATGATGCCGGGCGCGCCGGGCACGCTGACCCCGCTCGCGTTGAGCGGCTGCGCATAGGCCGGATCGTTCGA
>DAIMZS010000014.1:13380-14825 GCA_036733825.1 Rudaea sp. | reverse complement strand
TGGTGGCGCCGGGCTGGAATCCGGGAATGGTCACGGTCGAATCGGGCGGCGCGAAACGGTGCGTGTCGCCGAAATACAGCGCGATGGGATCCACTTTCGCCGCCGCCGCGGCCTGCTGGTACGCGGCGAAGTTGATCGTGTTCTGCACCTTCGAGGAATCGAACGAGAGCTGATAGGCCAGGCCCTTGCCGATGCTGATCGTATCGAGCGGCACCCACGGATCGGCCTTGGTCAAGCTCAGCCCCTGATATTCGAGCGGCAGCGACGGCGTCGTCTGCAGCCAGTAATTGACGCCGTTCGCGTAGGCCTGCAGCCAGCCGCGCGTGTCGTCGTCCATCGCCTGCCAGCTGGCGAGCGCGGCGCGGCGCAGGCCGAGCGTGCGCGATTGCACGTCGTTCGCGAGCGCGCTCTGGCCGACGAGCGCGGCGAGCGTGCCGCTGATCGCACGGCGGTTGAAATCCATCTCGAAGAAGCGCGCCTTGGCCTGCGCATAGCCCTGCAGGAAAGCGGCGTCGTTGTCGGTCGCCGCCGTGATCGTCGGCATACCGAGCGAATCGTAGACCAGCGTGCCCGGCGCGGACATGCCCGGCGCACTGATCGTGTCGGCCAGCGCAGCGCTGCTGCACAGTCCAAAAATGGAAAAAGAAAAAAGTATAGAATGCGCGCTGACGCGCCGGATACGCGATGCCGACATAACCTCCCTCCTCAGGTTGAGCGCTCTTGTCGAATCGAACGAGCGTTTGAGCGGGAGTATGCGCCGCGGCGATTTCCGCTAACAGTGCCGCGGCGGACTTTTTGTTTTGCAGCGCATCAAGCGCGCCGCAACGCCGGCACGAGCGACAGCCATCCGAGAATCAGCGCGACGCCGCCGAGCGGCGTAATCGCGCCGACAATCCGCGGCGCCCCGAGCGCAAGCGCGTACAAGCTGCCGCAGAACAACGCGATGCCGGCTGCGAAAGCGAAAGCGCTCGTCCGCCGCCACGTCGACGCAGGCAGCGCGACGGAAACGATCAGCAGCGCCACCGCGTGCCACAGCTGGTATTCGACCGCGGTATGCCAGACGCGCAGCGCAGCCTCGTCGAGCGTACCGTTCAATGCATGCGCGCCGAACGCGCCCAGCGCGACGCCGAGCGCACCGTAAACCGCCGCCAGCGCCGCCAATCCACGCATGCGCTAGGGCCGCGACGCCGGTTGCGCCGGCAGGATCGGCGCCGCCGGTTTTTTCGGCGCCGATTTGGATTCGAGCGGCTTGAGCAGCTCGTCCAGATTCTTGTGGAAATTGGAGAAGATGTACGGCGGCACCGTGTAGGTCCAGCCCTGCAGCTTCGCGTTCAAATCCTCCGCGGCCTTGTTCGCCGCGGCGAGCCGCTCGGCGCGATCCTTGGCGGGATCGGCGAGCGAGGTCGGCTTGGGCACCTCGGCCTCCGCTTTCGCGATCGCGGCGT
>DAIMZS010000014.1:0-13280 GCA_036733825.1 Rudaea sp. | reverse complement strand
ACTTTGCCGTCGAGGCCGGTGAGCTCGACGGCCTTGATCTTCGCCGCGTCGACGTCGACCAGATCGTGGCGGATCCACGCCGCCGCATCCTTCTCGGCGAGCAGATTGCCGCTCGCGAGCAGGCTTTGCGCTTCGCCTTCGCGGCGCACGAACGTTCCGCCGCCGCCCTGGCCGTTATAGAGACCGAGGATCAGCCGCGGCGTGTCCTTCACCCCGCCGAGCGTGACGAGAAGGCTCTTCGCGTTCGGATCGATCGGGTCTTCCACCCCGAGATCGGCGTAACGCTTCGGATTCGCCGTCTTCGTGTCGAGCACCTTCGCATCGGCGAGCTTGTACAGATACTCGCGCAGCTTGCCCAGATCGGCCGGATAATTCGACCGCTCCGCCACCTGCCAGCCGTCGCCGCTGCGCTTGAGCGTAACCAGGGGCTTGCCCGCGGCGCCGCTCAGGCCGAACGCGTCGATCTTGTTGAGCGCTTCGCTCAAGCCCGGCAGCAGCGGCTTGTCCTTCGCCGATTCTTCGCTGACCGGCGCGTTCGCCGAATTGATCCAGATCGCAGCGCCGAGCGCGACGGCGGCGGCCACAGCCAGGGTAGATAGCGTCTTCGTATTCATCTCATCCCCTCACGCTGCGCGGCGCTGACGTTTCCACCAGACGAAACCCAGCGCGAACAGCGTGATCAGCAGCGGCATCAGGCCGATGTTGATCAGCTTCAGGCGTGTGCCGAGCGCTTCGATGCGATCGTCGAGGCTGCGCCGCACCGCGCGCAGCTCCTTGCGGATCGCCACTTTCTGATCCTGGAATTTCGAAAGCTCGGCTTTCTGCTCGGGCGAGAGGATCATCTCGTTCTCCTTGCTCTTGCCGCTCTGCAGTTCGGTCAGCTTGCGTTCGGTGTCGGACAGGCGCTGCTGCAGCTCGCGTTCCTTGCCGCGGAAACTTTCCTCGGCGGCGCGGCGCATGTCCTCCACCGTGGTGAACGGACGCTGCGAGGTGGCGCGGCCGCGGATCGAAATCAGGTCGGACGAGCCGCCGAGGTTGTCGACGGCGTTGACCGTGAAATCGCCGTTGTTGGCGAACGCATTCATCACCTGCTGGCCGAAGAACGGCTGCACCTGCACCCAGAGCCGATTGGTCAGGATGTCGGTGTCGGCGACGAGGATGATCTCGCCGTCCGCCTGCGATTGCGTCAGATGACCGGCGTCCTTGCGCTCGGGAAACGCGCTGGCGAACTTGCCTTCCAGACGTGCGGCGACGACGAACGGCTGCGTGCCGTCAGGCTTGTAATCGACCAGCAACTGGCTCGGATCGGAGAGGAATTTCAACCGATCCGAGGGTACCGACATCGCGTCAGTGCTGGTCTGGATCAGCGGCGTCAGCTTGTTCTTCGAATCCTTGGCGAGCTGAAAGTAGCCGGCCGTGGAGACATTGATGCTCTGCAGCTGCGCGGTGGTGATATCGGTCGGATTGAGGTCGCGCTGGTTGAAGCCGAGAATCGCCGCATGGCGCACCGGCTGACCCTGCGGCGTGGTGACCTGCAGCGCATGCTCGCGATCGAGAACGATTTTCTTCGGATCGAACTCGATGCCCCAAGCCTTGAACAGCTTCGGCAGATCGGAAGAACGGTCCGCGAGCATCGCCGCCTGCGGATTGTTCGGATCGGCGCCCGAGTCGTCGCTTTCGGCGAGCGGATCGACGAACACGAGCAGATGTCCGCCGCGCAACACGAACTGGTCGATCGCGTACTGCGCCTCGTCCGGCAGATTCTTCGGCTGCACGACGACGAGCACGCTGATGTCCTTGTCGATCGTCTTCACCGCGGCCGGCGTCAGCGTGCGCACCTCGAACAACTGCTCGAGCTGGGATTGGATCGCCCACGGCTGACGCATCTGCCGCGTCTGCGCATCGAAGCCCGCGCCCATCTGCAGGCCCGAGATCAGGCCGACGGCGGGCTTCTTCGCCATCGACAGCTCGTGGATCATCTTGGCGATGTCGTATTCGAGGAAGGTTTCCTTGCGCGGATCGGCGATCGGCATCACCGACTTGCCGTTCGTCGAGTTCGTGCCGACGATGCCGAGGAAAAGATTCGCCCCGCCCTGGCCCCACGGCAGCGCCTGCAAGCCGAGCGTGGTCGCGCGGTCTTCGTCCTCGGAGAACGGCAGCGGATCGATCGTTGTCACGCGCAGGCGGCCGCCGGCGCGCGCCGCCATCTCGGCGAGCATCTCGCGCACGCGCGGCGCGTAGTTGCGCAGCGCGGCCGCGTCGGGACTGGAACTCTCGGCCGCGGCCTTGTCCGAAAAATACAAGGTCAAATTGACCGGCTCTTCGATCGAGGCAAGGATGTTTTTCGTGCCCGACGACAAGGTGTACAGATGATTCTGGGTCAGGTCGAGGCGCGCGCCGCGGAACAGCGTATTGCTGACCAGGACCACGGCGACGAACAGCACGGCGAGCACCGCGAGCGCGCCGAAAGTGAGAAGTTTCTTGTTCTGATTCATCGCTGCCTCTCAGTCCGCTTTCTTCAGATCGATCACGACGGCGCTGGCGTACAGCCAAAACGCGATCGTCAGGGCGAAGTAGATGAGATCGCGCACGTCGATCACGCCCTTGGCGATGGCGGCGAAGTGGGTCAGAAAACTCAGCCCGGAAACCGCGTCGACCAAACCCTGCGGCGCGACCACGCTGATGGCGTTCAGCACCAGCGGATAGCCGGCGAGCAGGAACAGGAAGCAGACGACCACGGTCAGGATGAACGCCACGACCTGGTTGCGCGTGCACGCCGAGAGGCACGAGCCGATCGCGAGGAACGCACCCGCCATCAGGAAGCTGCCGAGATAGCTGGCGAAAATCACGCCGTTGTCGGGCGAGCCCAAGTAATTGACCGTGATCCAGATCGGAAACGTCAGCGCGAGCGCAATGCCGATGAACGCCCACGCGGCGAAGAACTTGCCGACGACCGCCTGCCACATCGTGATCGGCAGGGTCAGCAGCAATTCGATCGTGCCGCTCTTGCGCTCCTCCGACCACAGCCGCATCGACACGGCAGGCACCAGGAACAGGTACAGCCAGGGATGGAAGGTGAAAAACGGCAGCAAGTCCGCCTGATTGGTCTGGTAGAAATTGCCGATGTAGAAGGTGAACGCGCCGGCGAGCAGCAGAAAGATCACGATGAATACGTAGGCGACCGGCGTCGCGAAATAACTCGCCAGCTCGCGCTTGAACACGGTGAAGATGTTGTTCATGCGGCCGCTCCAGTGAAATGACGGTGTCGCGTGCGCAGCACGCGACGATCACTCCTCCTCTCCTCCGGCTGAGCCGGGGGAGAGGACAAGAGGTGAGGGGGCGACGCGACGAACCGGCACAGTGCCACGGTCATCGAAAAGCACCCCCTCACCCAACCCTCTCCCCCGGCCGAGCCGGGGGAGAGGGCTCGAATCGAGATCGGCCTCATGCGTGCGCCTCCTCGGCCAGATCTTCGCCGAGATCGCCGTGCGTGATCGTGCGGAAGACCTCGTCCATGCGCCCGGATTCGAGCTGCAGTTCGCTGACCGCGATGCCCTGCGCTTTCAGCAATTCGCTGATCGGGCCGAAAATTTCGCGGCCCGGTTTCGGAATCGCGGTCAGGCGCCGCGTCACCGGGTCGTACTCCACCGCGGCGACATCGGCGACGCGCGAGAGCACGTCTTTCGCGCCGGCGAGATTCGCCGTCATCAGCGACACGGCCTGGTGGTAGCGCGAACGCGCCTCGAGCTCGGCCGGCGTCGCATCGGCGAGGATTTTTCCGCGCGCGATGATGATCGCGCGCGTGCACACGGCCTGCACTTCTTCGAGGATATGCGTGGAAACGACGATGGTCTTGTCCTTCGCCATCGCGTTGATCAGGTTGCGCACCTCGAATTTCTGGTTCGGATCGAGGCCGTCGGTCGGCTCGTCGAGAATGAGCACGGCCGGATCGTGGACGATCGCCTGGGCGAGGCCGACGCGGCGCTTGAAGCCCTTCGACAAGGTCTCGATCGACTGCTCGAGCACGTTGTGCAGATGCAGGCGCTCGATCACGTCGTCGACGCGCCGCGCGCGCTGGGCGCCGCGGATGCCGCGCGCCTCGGCGACGAAATTGAGAAACGCGCGCGTGGTCATTTCACCGTAGCTCGGCGCTCCTTCGGGCAGATAGCCCATCACGCGCTTGGCCGCAAGCGCATCGTCGACGACGTCGTGCCCGCAGACGCTGGCGCTGCCCGCGCTCGGGCTCAGGAAGCCCGCAATCATTTTCATCGTCGTGGATTTGCCGGCGCCGTTCGGGCCGAGGAAGCCGAGCACCTGCCCCGCTTCGACTTTGAAGGTGATGCCGTCGACGGCGGTGAGTTCGCCGTAACGCTTGCTCAATTGCCGGGTTTCGATCATGCGCGAAAGTCTCTCGTGATTATCGCTTGCCTATTTGTCCCTAGACGTGCGGCGCCGTTCGGCGGCCGCGACACAAATACCGCGGCGGCGCGAAAAAGTTCCGCGCCGCATCGAGATTCGCCGCTGCGGAAACAAAACAGCGCGGACAAGGGATCGCCCTGCCCGCGCTGTCGGATTTGCGTCGCTTACTGTTGAACCGTGACCGGCAACGACACCGTGAACGACTGGTTGTCCTCGGCCGCGTTCGGTTCCGACGTCAGCTCGTCGTAGAAACGACCTGGTCCGGTGCCGCTGTCGTCGAAGCCGTAGCCGTGCGTCAAGGCGTAGGCCTTGAGCAGGAGGCGCGTCAGCGGCAGCTGCGCCGGCGAGCCGGTGAACGAGGTCGTCAGCACCTTGCCGGCGTAGGTCGTGCCGACCTTGACCGGATCGGTCGGCGTGACGCCGTCGGTCTTGTCGACCGGCACGGCGATGTCGAACTCGTAGTTCTCGTCGCCCCAGTTCGAGGTGACCGTGATGCGCGGGCCGGTCTGGGAAAGCTTGTTCTTCTTGATATCGGCGTTGATCGCGGTGAGCGCCTTGTCGGTCGCGTCGGCGACTTCGTCGAGCGAGCGCTTGGCCTGCGTCGACACGAACAGGACCGGACGCGCCGGCGCATCCTTGATCTCGAACGTCGTGTCCTTGTAGTCCACGTTCGGCACCGTGGCGAGAAACTTCTCGAGATCGTCCAGATGCAGCTGGATCATCGTCGACGGCTCGCCGCCGACGTAGAGACCGGAGTAGCGCGCGAGCAGATCCCAGCCGTAGTCGACGTCGTAGCCGACCGTGACCTTGACCGTCTTGCCGTTCTCGGCGGGTTCGAGGTCGAACGTGAAGGTCTTGCCCGTGCCTTTCCAATCGTTTTCGACGGCCCAGCGCACCTGCTTGTCCTGCACCGGGTCGGGGATGATCGTAAAGCTGCCGCTGCCGAGCTTGCTGTCGGCCGAGCCGGTCCAGTTCAGCTTGGAGCCCGAACCGCTCTCCGGTCCGTAGAAATCGAAACGCGCCTTGGGATCGAAAGCACGCAGCGGCGCCGGCCAGGAGGGATAGGTGCGAAACCCGTTCAACACGTCGTAGATCTGGCGTACCGGCGCCGAGTACACCTTCATCTTGTCGATATGCTGATGATTTGGCAGCGCGATCGCGAACACTACCGCCAGGATAGCGACGATGACGAGGGCAACGAGAATCTCAAGCAGGCGAACCATCCTATCTCTCTCCAGTGTGAAACCGGCAGGCCGCGTGACGTCCCCGGCGCGACCGCACGACAAAGACCCGGGTACACAGCTTACGAGATCAGGAATTTCCCCAACCGCCTGCGTCCAGCCCGAGCGCTCCCCGCATGGTAACGGCAAAACGGGGAACAGGGAAAGAGGAACCGGGAACGGACGCGGGCCGGGTCAGCGCATTTGCCGTTCACGCCTGCCCTTTTCCGGTTTCCCGCGCTCAAACAATGCCGATTTCGAAGGCTTTCAGCACCGCGCGCGTGCGGTCGCGCACGCCGAGCTTGGAGAGAATGTTCGACACGTGATTCTTCACCGTGCCCTCGGCCACGGTGAGCGAGTTGGCGATTTCCTTGTTGCTGTAGCCGCCGGCCATGAGACGCAGGATCTCCGTTTCGCGGTCAGTCAGCGGGTCGGGCTGCTCGAGGCTGACGAAATCGTTCTGCATGCGCTCCAGGCCGGACAACAGACGCTGGGTGACGACCGGCGCGACCAGCGAGCCGCCTTCGGCGACGGTCTTCACCGCATCGACGAGTTGTTCGAGCGAGACGTCTTTGAGCAGATAGCCGCGCGCGCCGGCTTTCAACCCGGCCAGCACGAGCTGATCGTCGTCGAACGTGGTCAGGATGATCGTCGGCGGCAAGGTGCCGGCCGCGGCGAGCGCGTTGAGCACGTCGAGCCCCGACATCCCCGGCATGCGCATGTCGAGCAGCACGACATCGGGCTTGGCCTTCGGAATGATCTCCACCGCCTGCGCGCCGTCGCCGGCCTCGGCGACGACCGTGATGTCGTCCGACAGCTCCAGCAGCGAGCGGATGCCTTGCCGCACCAAGGTCTGGTCGTCGACCAGGCAGACCGAAATTTTCGTCGTCATCGCGCAGCCTCCAGCGGCAGCCACGCATCCAGCGCGAAGCCGCGGTCGAGTTTGGTTTCAATATTCAGCCGTCCGCCGACCTGGGCCAGGCGTTCGCGCATGCCCATCAGGCCATTGCCCTGGCGGAACGCGGCCGCGCCGCGGCCGTCGTCGCGCGCGTGGATCGCCAGTTCGTTCGCCTCGGTGCGCTCGCAGCGCAGCCAAAGGTTGGCGGCGCCCGCGTGTTTGACCGTGTTGGTGATGATCTCCTGCGCGCAGCGCAGCATGACCTGGGCACGCAGCGGATCGTCGACCGCGAAACGCGGCGGCAGGTCGAGATGGATGGTCAGCCCGGGCACGCCGTCGACCAGCGTCTTCAGCGCGGCGGAAAGATCGATCGCATCGCCCTCGCGCAGCTGGCTGACGACCTCGCGCACATCGGACAACAGCAGCTTCGCCACTGTCTGCGCCTGGCGCACGTGTTCCTGCGCCGCGCCGTGAACCAGATGGCTCGCCACTTCGAGATTCAGGCTCAGCGCGGTCAAATGATGGCCGACGAGGTCGTGCAGCTCGCGCGAGATGCGCATGCGCTCGCTCATGCGGCTGGATTCGGTCAGCAGCGTGCGCGTCGCGCGCAATTCGGAATTGAGGCGGCGCTGCTCCTCGCGCGAATCGACCTGCTGCTTGGCGACGAGCGAAGTGGCATAGGTAAACGCGGAGAAACCGACATAGAGCGCGCACTGCAGAAACGCGTCGATCCAGGTGAAGCCCGGCTCGCGCGCGAACACCGGAAACAGCGAGAAGCACTGCAGCAGCACCCAGACCGCGCCGGGCCAGAACGGCAGCGTCCACGGCACCACGCCGGCGATGACGAGGAACAGAATCGCGGAAATGCCGCTGTGGCTGAACCAGCCGATCGCGAACGCGGCCAGATTCATGCCGATCAGCAGCGGCACGCGTTCCAGATGCCGCTCGCGCCGGCCGAGCCCGCGCGTGGCGAACCAGTACATGACCCCGAACAGCACGTAAGCCACGCACCAGCCGACATGATCGGGCGACCCCGTCTCCACCCCCTCGGCGCGCCACGAACTGCTGAGCAGCGGCAGCCCCGTGCAGAGGTAGGTGAACAATCCCGCGTAACGCAGCAGCAGGATGTGATTGAACAAGGGCACCTTCATACGCGCATCATAGACCGCCGCCGTTGGCTCGCAACATGCTGGAAGTCAGGCAAGGGGTTTCGAGTCGAGGGCAGGAAACCGCCTCCGCCCCGCCTCGCCGCGTGCAGGCCATCCATCACGCTCCTTTAACGAAAAAGCCCGCGCCGCGTCATGGCCCACGGCGGCCCCGCATGCAATAATAGGCGCCATCAAGCGCGCCTCGATGCGCGCCACGCCCATGGAGCACGTCCGCATGAGCATCACCATTCGCGACGTTCGCGAGCATGAACTGGATTCGATCCTCGCGCTCAACAACGCCGCAGGTTCCACGATATTGCCGCTGGATTCCACCGGCGTGCGCAAGTTCTACAACGAAGCCGCTTATTTCCGCGTCGCCGAAGCCGAGGACCATCTCGCCGGTTTCCTCATCGGCCTGCGCGAGAACGCGGACTACGGCAGCGACAACTTCCTCTGGTTCCGCGACAACTACCCGCAGTTCCTCTACATCGACCGCATCGTGATCGCGCGTCCGTACCGGGGCCTGGGGCTCGGCCGCATTTTCTACGCCGACGTGACCAGCTTCGCCGAGGTGCGCGTGCCGCTGCTCGCCTGCGAAGTGTTCCTGGAGCCGCGCGACGATGTCGCCGTGCTGTTCCACGGCACCTACGGCTTCCGCGAAGTCGGCCAGCAGAACATGGCGACCGTCTCGCGCCGCGTCTCGCTGCTCGCCAAGGAGCTGTGCAGCTTCGAGTTCGTGCAGCAGAAATATCTCGCGGCCGGCGGCCTGCCCGGCGTGCCGTGGCTGGCCGAGCGCACGCACGGCATGCAGCCGCCGCAGGCGCGCATCGCCTGACGCCCACGGATACCTTTCTTTCATGCGAGCGACAGCAGCGGCGATCGAGCCGATCCTCGAACTGAAATTCGGCCAGGTCGGCATCGCCAATCTGCGTCTCAACATCAACGACCCCGCCGCGCTGCGCGAGGAAGTCGAGCAGAAAGTCGCCGCCGCGCCGCAGCTGTTCGGACGCGCGCCGGTCATCCTCGATCTGAGCCGGCTGCCGCAGCTGCCCGACGCCGTCGAGGCGCAGGCGCTGCTCGAGGCGATCCGCGCCGGCGGCATGCTGCCGGTCGGCCTGTCCTACAGCACGAGCGAGAACGAAGCGCTGGCGAAAGAACTCAACCTGCCGCTGCTCGCCAAGTTCCGCGCTGTTTACGAGCGGCAGAACGCCCACGACGACGACGCGATCCCCGCGTCCGCGCCGAGCCGGCCCAAGGCCGTGCCGAAAGCCGCCGAGGAAGAACTCGTCCGCGCTCCCGCGCCGGCCGCCGCCGTTTCGGGCCTGCGCCACGACAAAGCCGTGCGCTCAGGCCAGCAAATCTACGCGCGCGGCCGCGACCTCATCATTCATGCGATGGTCGGCAACGGCGCCGAGGTGATCGCGGACGGCTCGATCCACATCTACGGCCGCCTCTCCGGCCGCGCTCTCGCCGGTGCGCAGGGCGACGCGAACGCGCGTATCTACTGTCTGGATTTCCAAGCCGAACTCGTCTCGATCGCCGGCCGCTACCGCGTATTCGAAGACCTGCCGAAAGAGCTGCGCGGCAAGCCCGTGCAGGCGTGGCTCGACGGCGAGAAGCTGCTGATCGAGGCGCTCATGTAATGGAAGTGCCCTTGCTCGTCATTCCGGCGAAAGCCGGAATCCAGTGTCTTCGCTCTCGCAGCGAACGGGAAAAGCAAAGGCGCTGGATTCCGGCTTTCGCCGGAATGACGGAAATGTAAATTGTATAAAAGTGGAGACTTTACGTTGACCGAAAATATCGTAGTGACATCCGGCAAAGGCGGCGTCGGCAAGACGACGACGAGCGCGTCCATCGCGGTGGGCCTGGCCAAGCGCGGCAAGAAAGTCGCGGTGATCGACTTCGACGTCGGCCTGCGCAACCTCGACCTGATCATGGGCTGCGAGCGCCGGGTGGTCTACGATTTCGTCAACGTCATCCATAACGAGTGCACGCTCAAGCAGGCGCTGATCAAGGACAAGCGTTTCGAGACGCTGTACGTGCTCGCCGCCTCGCAGACGCGCGACAAGGACGCGCTCACGCAAGACGGCGTGCAGCGCGTGCTCGAGGAACTCGCCGCCGAGGAATTCGACTATGTCGTCTGCGACTCGCCGGCCGGCATCGAAAAAGGCGCCTTCCTCGCGATGTACTTCGCCGACCGCGCGATCGTCGTGGTCAATCCGGAAGTGTCCTCGGTGCGCGACTCGGACCGCATCCTCGGCCTGCTCTCTTCGAAAACGCGGCGCGCCGAGAACGGCACGGGCAAAGTGCAGGAACATTTGTTGCTGACGCGTTACAACCCGGTGCGCGTCGCCTCGGGCGACATGATGAGCATCGGCGACGTCGAGGAAATCCTCGGCATCAAAGTGGTCGGCGTGATTCCGGAATCCGAAGGCGTGCTCGCCGCGTCGAACTCGGGCGTGCCGGTGATCCTCGACGACAGCTCGAACGCCGGCCAGGCTTACGAGGACGCGGTCGCCCGCCTGCTCGGCGACGAGCGCGCAATGCGCTTCACCGAAGCGCCGAAGAAAGGCTTCTTCTCGCGCGTGTTCGGGAGCTAGCCATGGGCATCTTCGACTTCCTGCGCAAGGGCCCGCAGAACACCGCTTCGCTGGCCAAAAACCGCCTGACCATCCTGATCCAGGAAGAACGCGACCGCAGCGGCCGCGGCGCGCCGGATTACCTGCCGCTGCTGCGCCGAGAGCTGCTCGAAGTGATCCGCAAATTCGTCAACGTCGACGCGAACGCGGTCGACGTGAAGACGCACAAGGACGGCGACCACGACGTGCTCGAACTGTCGATCGCCCTGCCCGACAAACCCTCGCCCGCCGCGGCGAACGGCTGATATCGCGGCGGAACCGGTCGGATGCTGACGCTCGCCGACATCGATGCGCGCGATGCGCAGATGCTGCTCGCGCGCTATGGCCTCGCCCTCGAACGGGTCGCCGACGGCGCGCCGATTCCCGGCAGTTACTGGGGCGAGCCCGAGGCCGGCGTGATCCGCTCAACCGTCTATGCACGCGGCGATACGCCGGTGCATTCGCTGCTGCACGAGGCCTGTCACCTGATCGTCGCCCCTGCCGAGCGCCGCGCCACGATTCACACCGACGCGTCCGATTCGCAGGCCGAAGAAGACGCCACCTGCTATCTGCAAATCGTGCTCGCCGATGCGTTGGCCGGCGTCGGCAGCGCGCGGTTGATGCGCGATATGGACGCGTGGGGCTACACCTTCCGCCTCGGCTCCGCGCGCGCCTGGTTCGAACACGATGCCGAGGATGCACGGACCTGGCTTGTGCAACGTAACTTATTGGTTGCTTAGCGCTCTGCGTTCTTCCAACCTGCGGAGATCATTTCATGAAACTCACCAGCACCAGTTTCGCCGACGGCGCGCGCATTCCCGGCGAGTTCGCCTTTTGCGTGATCGATCCGAAAACCCATGTCGCGCTGAGCGCGAACCGCAACCCGCATCTGGCCTGGAGCGACGCGCCGGCCGGCACGAAATCCTTCGCCGTGATCTGCCACGATCCGGACGTGCCCAGCCGCGGCGACGACGTCAATCAGGAAGGCCGCGACGTGCCGATCTCGCTGCCGCGCGTGGATTTCTTCCACTGGCTGCTGCTCGACATTCCCGCTTCGGTACACGAGATTGCAGCCGGCAGCCACAGTGACGGCGTCACCGCACGCGGCAAGTCCGGACCCGACGCGCCGAACGGCTGGCGTCACGGCATCAACGACTACACCGGCTGGTTCGCCGGCGACAAGGACATGGGTGGCACCTATTTCGGCTACGACGGACCATGCCCGCCGTGGAACGACGCCCTGGTTCACCGCTACGTGTTCACCGTGTACGCGCTCGACGTGGCGAAGCTCGACGTCGCCGGCGAATTGACCGGCGCGAACGTGCGCGCCGCGCTGCAGGGCCACGTCCTCGCGCAGGCGAGCATCGGCGGCACCTACACGCTCAATCCGCGCTTGCAGAAATAGCGCGCGCTCAGTCCGCGCTCGTTCCCGCCGCTGCGATGACCGCGGCGTCGCCGTCGATTTTTTCGGGGAGGCGCTTGGCGATCCGCCGATACCAGCGCCAGCCGATCAGGCCGAGCAAGTAGAAGACGCTCGAAGCGATCGCCAGATGCGTCGCCGAGTTGGCGATCAGCGGTCCGAGCGCGCCCGCGAGCAATGCGCTGAAGGTCAGCATCAGGAACGCCTGCACCGACGAGGCGCCGCCGCGGTACTGCGGAAAACGGTCGAGCACGAGAAGATTGAGCGCCGGCGCGACGAGATTGACGCCGATCGCGCCGAGGGCGATCGGCAATACCGTCCACGGCACGCGCGCGGGCCGCACGAAAAAATCCGTCGCCAGATTGAGCAGCGAAGCGATCAGCATCACGCTGTAGCCGGTGCTGACGAGCGTGCGCAGCGGCACGCGTCCGGCGAGACGGCTCGTCAGCAGCGCGCCGAGCATCAGGCCGCTGATCGCCGGCACGAACAGCCACGGAAAATGGTTCTGGTCGAGCTTGAGAATGTCGAGCACGAGCGCCGGCGCGTTGGCGATGTAGACGAAGAAGCCCGCGGAGTTGAACGTGAGCGCTAACGCGAGCGCCGAGAATTGGCGGTCGGTGACGATGCGGCGATAGTTCGCGAACAGTGTGCGCGGCAGAAAAGCGATGCGCCGGTCGTGCGCATGCGTTTCCGGCAGCACGAAGAGACATAGGCCGATCAGCGCGAGAGTGAACAGCGCCAGCGCCCAGAACAGCGCGTGCCAGCCGACCAGGCCGGCGGGCACCGAGGGAAACGGCCGTCCGTCCCACGCCACGAGCCACGCGCCGACCACGGGCGCGAGCGCAGGCGCGAGGCCGAAGATCATGCTGATCTGCGCCATGAGCTTCTGCGCATGCGGGCCTTCGAAGCAGTCGCGCACGATGGCGCGGCCGACGATCATGCCGATGCCCGCGCTCATCCCCTGCATCGCGCGGAATACGAGCAGCGCATGCATCGACGCCGCCAGCGCGCAACCGATCGTGCCGATGAGAAAGACGACGAGGCCGCCGAGAATCACCGTGCGCCGACCCCACGCATCCGACATCGCGCCGACGAACAACGAGAGCGCGGCGTAGGCGAACAGATAGACGCTGATCGTCTGCTGCATCGTGACGGCGCTCGCACCGAACTGCTGGGAAATCGCAGGAAAGGCCGGAAAAATCGCGTCGATGCAGAACGGTCCGAGCATCGCCAGCGCAGCCAAGAGACCCGCGAGCAAGGCGCGATGCGGAATCGGGGGAGAAGAAACCATCAAGAATGGCGTGCACGGCGCACGACGGGTTCAACAAGCCCGGCATCATACGCGTAAACGCGAGCCGTCGTCTTCGTTGTTCGATGCGATGGCGCCGAATGCTCCCGATCCGTCGGGAACATTCGGCGCGTCATCTTGTTTTCGATCGCTATTTCTGTCGCCGCTGTCGACGCCCGACTTCGACAATCAGCAGCGCCGCCATCAACATCAGCATCCAGCGCGCATCGATCGGCGTCGGCACCGGCGGTGTCGACGGCGTGTACTGC
>DAIMZS010000013.1:15565-22766 GCA_036733825.1 Rudaea sp. | reverse complement strand
ACCGCGCGCAGTGCGTCGCGATGGCTGGCGCCGACGGCGAGCGCTTCTTCGTAGACCTGCAGTTGCGCATGCGCGCTCGTGCCGCGCGCGAGGATGGTGCGCAATGCGCGCAGAGTGCCGTGCGGATCGAGCACGCGTGCATCGGGCTCGATCAGGCGCAGTGCTTCCTCGACGCGTTCGGCCACGGGCACGGTGCGCTCGCGCTGCTCGTCGATGAACTCCGCCTCGATGCCGTAGCGTTCGGCGCGCCAGCGGTTCTCTTCGATCAGCCTGCGGGTCGCCGAGCTGCGTTCGCTGCCGAGTTCGGGCAGGCGCAGATGGGCGCTGACCAGGCAACGGAACAGCGTCGCAAGCGCGATCGTGTCGGCCGCGCGCGTACAGCTATCGGCAATGCGCAGCTCAAGCGTCGGGTGTCTCGGCGAAGGCCGCAGGGTCCACCACAACTCGCCGCCGTCACGGATGCTGCCCGCGCGCTTGAGGATGTCGATGAACCGATGATAGTCGGCCTCGTCCGCGAAGAAATCCGGAATGCCGGTGCGCGGCCACTCGGTATAGGCCGATTGACGGTACGAATACATGCCGGTGCGGCGCAGGTTCCAGAACGGCGAAGACGTCGACAGGGCGAGAAACAGCGGCAGCCACGGCATCATCCGGTTCATCAGCTGCACACGGTCGGCGCCGTGCACGCCGACATGGATATGCAGGCCGCAGAAGAATTCGCGCAGGCCGATCATCTGGTAGGCGTCGGCGAGGCGCTTGTAATGCGGCTTGTCGGTGTGCAGCTGCTGTTGCCAGCGCGCGAGCGGATGCGAGCCCGAGGCTATGATGCCCAGATGCATCGCCCGCGCAATCTCGGACATCTGCGCACGCAACGCGGTCAGCGTTTCGAGGGCTCTTACCGCATCGTCGAAAACCGGCGAGACGAGTTCGACCTGCGACTGCTGCAGCTCGAACGTCACCGCCTGCCCCAAGCGGCGTTGGCAGGTCTTGACGAAGGTTTTCGGCACGCGCCCCGGTGCGCGGCCGGTGCGCAGATCAACGAGAAAAAACTCTTCTTCCACGCCGAAGGTCAGCGTGTCGGCGCCCGTCGCCGGCGTCGCCACGGGGAAATCTTTGACGCTCACACGCGCAGAACCCGAAGCGCAAGATCGGGGCGCGCGGCGCGCACGATCGCGGCGAACGCACCGGGCGGTTGGCATAAGCGCAGCAGGGCTTCGTCGATCGCTTCGAAGCGGTCGGCGAGATCGCCATGGCCTTCGGCGAGCATCTCGCGGATCGCGTCGAGCAGCGCCGGAGAAGATTCGATCCGCTCCGCCTGATCCGCGTGCTCGTGCGTGCGCAGCCAGACGACGAACGCCTCCAGGTCGATGCGGACCTGCCCGTCGCGCAGCAGCAGGAAATCGGCAAGCAAACCGAGCAGTCGGACCAGGGAGCCGGCGGGAATCGCGTTCGCCTCGGGGTGCGGGTCCGTGATGAGTTCTGACATTTCCGTCTCCTTCTGCTTCACCGGCAGGCGATGCGTTGAACGGCGTCGGGCGTAGACGAAGGTGATTTTCGCAAGCGGGCCGTGAAGAAAATGAAAAACGCGTGCACCGATGCGCCGTTTGGCCGCTATCCCGCGGCCTTTCCGGGCACTTTTCGCCAACGCTTGCCGTGCGCCGTTTCAAATTCTTCGTCGGAAAGCGGCACCACGGATTCGCCGTTGCGCAAGCGCAGCTCGACGCCGAGAGGCAGCGTCGTCGCGTTACCGTGCTCATCGACACTGACCGGCGCGGTGCGGATCAGGATCGAGCGATGGCCGTCTTCGTCCTCGACTTCGAACGCCTGTGTTTCGATATGCGTTTTTGCGCTCATCGTCTTCGCCTCCGCGCTGCTGCGCTCATCCCGACGCGATGCGGAATTCCAAGGTCGCACCGACCGCGCGCTGCCAATCCGCGTACAGATGCTCGCGCTCGTTTTCGCCGAGTTCGGGCGCGAAGCCGCGGCCGAGCGCCCAGTGCTGTGCGATCTCCTCGCGACTTTGCCAGAAACCCGTCGCGAGGCCGGCGAGATAGGCCGCGCCGAGCGCCGTCGTCTCCAGCTGCTGCGGCCGCTGCACGGGCACGCCGAGCACGTCGGCCTGGAACTGAGCGAGAAAGTCGTTCGCGATCGCGCCGCCGTCGACGCGCAGCGTCTGCAGTTTGATCGCCGCGTCGGCCTGCATCGCGGCGAGCACGTCGCGCGTCTGATAAGCCATCGATTCGAGCGCGGCGCGCACGAGATGCTCCTTGCGCGTGCCGCGCGTGAGGCCGAAGATCGCGCCGCGTACGTCGCTGCGCCAGTACGGCGCGCCGAGGCCGACGAAGGCGGGTACGAGGTAGACACCGTCGTTCGTCTTCGCGCGGCGCGCGTAGGCTTCCGAATCCGAGGCCGCATCGATCAAACGCAATCCGTCGCGCAGCCACTGGATCACCGAGCCGGCGACGAAAATCGAGCCTTCGAGCGCGTACTCGGTCCTGCCGCCGATGTTCCACGCGATCGTGGTCAGCAAGCCGTTCTTCGGCGCCACCGGTTTCTCGCCGGTGTTCATCAGCATGAAGCAGCCGGTGCCGTAGGTGTTTTTCGCCATGCCGGCGTCGAAACAAGCCTGGCCGAACAGCGCGGCCTGCTGATCGCCCGCGATGCCGGCGATCGGAATCGAGCGGCCGCGCGCGAAATGCGTGGTGTGGCCGTAGATTTCACTCGAGGCGCGCACTTCGGGCAGCATCGCGCGCGGCACGTCGAACAGGGCGAGAAGATCCTCGTCCCAGCGCTGTTCGTGGATGTTGTACAGCAGCGTGCGCGAGGCGTTGCTCGCGTCGGTGACGTGCGCCTTGCCATCGGTGAGATTCCAGATCAGCCAGGTATCGATCGTGCCGAACAGCAGCTCGCCGCGCTGCGCGCGCTCGCGCGCGCCGGCGACATGGTCGAGAATCCATTTCACCTTGGTCGCGGAAAAATATGCATCGATCAGCAAGCCCGTGCGCGCGCGCACGAGATCGTCGTGGCCGGCGGCGATCAGCTCGTCGCAGATCGCGCGCGTCTGCCGCGACTGCCAGACGATGGCATTGTGAATGGGTTTGCCGGTCGCGCGCTCCCACACGACCGTTGTCTCGCGCTGATTGGTGATGCCGATCGCGGCGATGTCGATCTGGCCGAGCTTGCGTTCGGTCGCGATCGCCTCGGCGACCGTGGCTTCGACGCTGGCGAGAATCTCGACCGGATCGTGCTCGACCCAGCCGGGCTGCGGAAATTTCTGGGTGAACTCGCGCTGCGCGCTCGCGGCGATGTTGCCGGCATGGTCGAACAGCAGCGCGCGCGAACTCGTCGTGCCTTGATCGATCGCGAGGATGTAGGAATCGGTCATGGTTTCCGTCCTGAATGCGGGAGAGCAACAGATTGAAGCTTTTTTCTAGCCGTACAGCGCGCGATAAAACCCGGCAGCGAGCAGCATGCCGGCGATCGGTGCGACGACCGGCACCCAGGCGTAGGCCCAATCCGAACTGCCCTTGCCGGGAATCGGCAGCAGCGCATGCGCGATGCGCGGACCGAGGTCGCGCGCGGGATTGATCGCGTAGCCGGTCGGTCCGCCGAGCGAGAGGCCGATCGCGACGACGAGGCCGGCGACGGCGAACGGCGCGAGGCCTTCGGTCATCCGGTTCGCGCCGATGATAAGCACGCCGAACATCAGCACGAAGCTGCCGATCACCTCGCACAGAATCGCCGCCGGAAAATTGCGGATCGCCGGCGCCGTGCAGAACACCGCGCGCTTGAGCTGCGGGTCGAGGTCGGAGCGCCAGTGCGGCAGATAGGCGAAGTACGCGAGCGTCGAGCCGACCGCCGCGCCCGAAAGCTGCGCGGCGACGTAGCCCGGCACCTGCGCCCAGGGAAATTTGCCGAGCGCGGCGAGCGCGATCGTCAGCGCGCAATTCATGTGCGCGCCGCTGCCGCTCGGCGCCGCGGCGTAGATGCCGAACAGCACGGCCAGGCCCCAGGCAACGGCGATCACCAGCCAGCCGGCGTTCTGCGATTTCGATTGCGGCAGCAGCACACCGGCGACGACGCCGCTGCCGAGCAGCATCAGCGTCGCGGTGCCGAGAAATTCGCCGAGATACGGACTCATCGATGGCTCCCCGATTCGAGATAGTTTTCTAGTTTTTGACGTTCTTCGCCATGCAGACGCAAGCCGAGCTTGCTGCGTCTCCACAGGATATCGTCCGCGCGGCGCGCCCATTCTTCGCGCACAAGATAATCGACTTCGGCGGCGTACAAGTCGGCGCCGAAGCGTTCGCCGAGGTCGGCGAGTCCGCGCGCCGGGCCGATCACACGCTCGACGCGTGTGCCGTAGGCGCGCGCATAACGCAGCGCGAGATCGTCGGGCAGCCACGGACAACGCCGCTGCGTCGCGCGCAGGAACATGTCGAAAGCATCTTCGCCCGAGCGTGCGGCGTCGGCGAATTCGGCGCCGGGCAGGCGCACCTGTTCATCCGCGGTCCACGCCGCACGCGTGTTGCCGAGCGCCGGCGCGAGACGGTCGAGTGCGTCTTCCGCCAATCGCCGATGCGTGGTGATTTTGCCGCCAAACACGTTGAGCAGCGGCGCGGCCGTTTCGGCGTCGAAATCGAGTAGATAGTCGCGCGTCACCTCGGAAGCGCTGACGCCCTCCTCGTCGAGCAGCGGGCGCACGCCGCTGTAGCTCCAGACGACATCGGCCGGCGCGATCGAACGAGCGAAATAGCGGTTGGCCGCGGCGCACAGGTAAGCGATTTCATCGGCGTCGATGTGCACCGTTTCGGGCGCGGCGGTGAATTCGATATCGGTCGTGCCGATCAGCGTGTAGTCGCGTTCGAACGGAATCGCGAACACGATGCGCCGATCCGCCTGCTGGAACGTGTAGGCGTAATGATGTTCGTACAGCCGCGGCACGACGATGTGGCTTCCCTTGACCAGACGCAGCGCGCGCGAATGCGGCACCTGCGCGACCTCGTCGAGAAAACTCGCGGCCCACGGGCCGGCGGCGTTGACCAGTGCGTGCGCTTTAATCTGCGTCGTCGTGCCGCCGTCGTTGCGCAGCTGCGCCGTCCAGAACGTCGCATCGCGTCGCGCACGCACGCAGCGCGTGCGCGTGAGGATACGCGCGCCGCGCGCCTGCGCATCGAGCGCATTCAACACGACCAGACGCGCGTCGTCGCACCAAGCGTCGGAATAGACGAAACCGGTTTCGAATTGCGGCTGGAGCGCGTCGCCGGCGATGTGTTCGCGCAAATCCGCGCGGCGCGAATGCAGCAGCGTATGCGCGCGGCGCCGGCCGAGATGGTCGTAGAGCAGCAGGCCGGCGCGGATCATCCACTCGGGGCGCAGATGCGGCTCGTGCGGCAGCACGAAGCGCAGCGGGCGCACGATGTGCGGCGCGGAATTGAGCACCACGTCGCGCTCCGCCAACGCCTTGGCGACCAGCGAGAATTCGTATTGTTCGAGATAGCGCAGGCCGCCGTGGATGAGTTTGCTGCTTGCGCTGGAGGTATGCGCGGCGAGATCGTCCTGTTCGACGAGCAATACCGACAGCCCGCGCCCGGCCGCATCGCGCGCGATCGCCGCGCCGTTGATGCCGCCTCCGACAACGAGCACGTCGATCTGGTTTTTCGCCTGCGCCTGCACGGCGCCATCTTCGCAGATTTGCCGGCGGATGATCTACGTCAGGACTTTACCCGCGGCTGGAACACGAGCGGATGGACATCGCTCGGCGCGGATACCGTCGGCGCGCAGGTGCCGCAGCTCGAACAGCCGCCGCCGCTGCCGCAGCCGGCGCCGCGGGCGACTTGCTGCGGGGTGATTTTCACGCCGACGGAATGCAGCATGGCATTCGACGACGCGGCGAGACGATGTGCCACTTGCGCCTGCACCGCGCGCACGCTGCGCGGAAAGAAACGGCGTGCGCAGAACCACAGGCTCCAGGCCACGACGGCCGCGATCACCGCGAATTGAAAAACTGCGTAGCTCACGACAGCGCCTTGGCGATCTGATATGTCGCGAACGAAGCGAAATAGGCCAGGCCGAACAGATAGCCTGCCAGAACGAATACATTGCGCCACGAATTCGTCTCGCGCTTGACCGTCGCGAGCGTGGAGATGCACATCGGCGCAAACACATACCAGGTGAGCAGCGACAGCGCGGTCGCGAGCGACCACTGCGCGGCGACGATCGCCTGCAAGCCGTCGTCATTGCCGGCAAGCGCGTAGACGGTTGCGAGCGAGGACACCGCGACTTCGCGCGCGGCGAGGCCCGGCACCAGCGCGATGCAGATCTGCCAGTTGAATCCGAGCGGCGCGAACACGGTGTGCAGCGCGCGCCCGATCATGCCGGCGAGGCTGTAGTGGATTGCCGGCTCCGTCGCGCCGGCCGGCGGCGCGGGAAAGCTCGACAGAAACCAGAGCAGCACGGTCAGTGCGAGAATGATGCCGCCGACGCGCTTCAAGAAAATCATCGCGCGCTCGTACAGGCCGATCGCGATGTCGCGTGGATGCGGCATGCGGTACGAGGGCAGTTCCATCATCAGCGCATGCTCGCTCTTGTCGCGGCGCAGGCGCTTGATCACCCAGGCGACGATCAACGCGCTGGCGATGCCGGCGATGTAGAGGGTGAACAGCACGACGCCTTGCAGGTTGAACACGCCGGCGACGGTGCGCTGCGGAATGAACGCGGCGATCAGCAGCGTGTAGACCGGCAGGCGCGCCGAGCAAGTCATCAGCGGCGCGATCAGGATCGTGGTCAGGCGATCGCGCGGATCGGGAATGCTGCGCGTGGCCATGATGCCCGGAATCGCGCAGGCGAAACTCGACAGCAGCGGAATGAACGAGCGCCCGGTCAAGCCGGCCGCGAGCATCATGCGGTCGAGCAGAAACGCCGCACGCGGCAGATAGCCCGATTCTTCGAGGCAGAGAATGAACAGGAACAGGATCAGAATCTGCGGCAGAAACGCGAGCACGGTGCCGAGGCCGGCGAACACGCCGTCGGTGAGCAGGCTGCGCAGCGCGCCGTCGGGCAAGGCGGAGCCGATCCATGCGCCCGCCGCCTGGATGCCTTCGTCAATGCCGTCGTGCAGCGGCGTCGCCCACGAGAACACGGCCTGGAAGATCAGGAACATCACCACCGCGAGAATCGCGAGGCCCAGCACGGGATGCAG
>DAIMZS010000013.1:1345-15465 GCA_036733825.1 Rudaea sp. | reverse complement strand
TCGATCTGCGCGATCAATTCCTTCGCCCCGCCGCGCTTCACCGCCACGGTCTCGACCACCGGCATGCCAAGCTTCGCCGCCAGCGCCGCCGTGTCGATGCGAATGCCGCGGCGCTTGGCCGCGTCCATCATGTTGAGCGCGAGCAGCATCGGCCGGCCGAGCCGCGCGATCTCGAGCACGAAACGCAGATGCAGGCGCAGATTGGTCGCGTCGGCGACGCAGACGATGAGATCCGGCACCGCTTCGCCGGGATAGCGGCCGGTGACGATGTCGCGCGTGATCGCCTCGTCCGGGCTCGTCGCCGCGAGCGAGTAGGCGCCGGGCAGATCGAGCACGCGCACACTGCGCCCGGACGGCGCGGTGTAGTGCCCTTCCTTGCGCTCGATCGTGACGCCGGCGTAGTTCGCGACCTTCTGCCGCGTGCCGGTGAGCAGGTTGAACAGCGCGGTCTTGCCGCAGTTCGGATTGCCGACGAGAGCAATCTGTAAAGTCGCGGCCGCGGCATTCATGGCGAGACCTCCGCCGCGATCGTCACGCGCGCGGCTTCGGCGCGGCGCAGGGCAAAACGCGTGTAGCCGATCTGCACGAGTAGCGGATCGGCGCCGAGCGGGCCGCGCGCGACCAGGCGCACGGGCTCGCCGGCGACGAAGCCGAGATCGCGCAGACGCTGCGCGATCGCATCGTTCGTCCCGCTGTCTTTCACCTCGAGCACGGTGGCCGTTGCACCCATCGCCAGTTCCGAAAGCAACACGCCGAACCCACATCTAAATAAGAATGGTTCGCATTATACTCTCGCCGGAAAAAATCCGCACGAAGCGGGGCATGGCGGGAACCGCGGCGAATGCGCAAGGGTGTTGTAGCCCCGCCGCGCCGGCTATGCCCCTCTCAGTTGCCGGTCCTGAGCACGCTGTCGCGTGCGGCGCGGAATTCATCGTCGGCGTACCAGTTCGGCCAAGCCGTTCCATTGGCCAGCCGTTCTCCGATTCCGAAGTAGAGAGCTAAATCCTGCAAAGCGCCACACCAGTTCCAATGGATATCGTACGCATCGGAAGGCTGATGGTAGTGATGCTCGGAATAGCTCGCGAGCCTCGCTTTTCCCCAGCCAGGCGGCTGGCCGACAACGTCGATTCCATTTCCCAGGACCACGGCCGGCACGCCCGCGCGTGAGAAACTCAGGGTGTCCGAGCGGTAGCGATTGCCCTCTTCCGGCGACGAATCGGGCGTTACCACTCGGCCCTGCGAAGCGGCAACTCGACGGACGATCTCGGCGAGTTCCGTCTTATCGGCGATGAGCGAAATGTCTCGGGTGCATCCGAGCATGAAGCTCAGCGGATCGATGTCGATCTCCGCCACCGTTTTGGAGAGCGGATAGGCCGGGTGCGCTGCGTAGTACTCCGAGCCGAGCAGGCCGTACTCTTCTGCGGTCGTGGCCATGAAGAGAATCGACCGATCGGTTTTTGGCGAACGCTTGTAGGCGCGCGCCAGCTCGATGAGCCCGGCGACGCCGGTCGCGTTGTCGATGGCGCCGTTACAGATGTCGTCGCCGCTCTGGTCGGGCGGACAATGGCCGAGATGGTCCCAATGCGCGGTATAGACGAGATATTCGTCGGCACGGCGTTTGCCGGGAAGAAGCCCCAGGATGTTGTGCGAAACTCCGTGCGACATCTTCACTTTAAAGGCGAAGCTCGCGGCGACATTCAACGAACGCGCCTTGAAACCGGGCAGAGCCGCAGCCTTCTCCAGTTCGTCGAGCTTCTGCCCGGACGATTCCACCAGGCGTTCCGCGGCCGAGTGGGTCATCCACGCTTCGACTTCGAGCATGCCCTCTGTCCGGTCGAGAGAAACCCGTGCGCCGCCCAAGCTGGAACTCGGCACCGAAAAGGGGTAACCCGCCGCCGCGTCGCTATGGATGATGACGGCGGCAGCCGCCCCTTGGCGGGCCGCTTCCTCGTACTTGTACGTCCAGCGTCCGTAGTAGGTCATGGCGGCGCCGCCGAACGGCCCTTTCCCCAACGGATTTTGCCAATCCGGATCGTTGATCAGAATCAGTACCGTTTTGCCTCGCACGTCCGTTCCGGCGTAGTCGTTCCACTGGTGCTCGGGCGCATTGACGCCGTAGCCCACGAAGACCACTTCCGAATTTTTCAGATCCACTTCGGACGTGCTGCGACGCGTGTTGAGCGTGATTTCCTGCTGATAGGCAAAATCCTGCTTGCCGGACGGGCCGGTGATTTCAAACCGCGGGGCCGGACTTTTCTGCGTTTCCGTTCGGACGAGCGGCACGGGTTGCGTATAGCTTCCGTTGAAGCCGGGCTCCAGGCCGGCCTTCTTCATCGCCGCGGTCACATAGGCGACGGTTTTGTCTTCTCCGGCACTCAACGGCCCGCGCCCCTCGAACGCATCGCTGCTCAGCACCTGGGTGTCGCGTTTGAGATTTTCCAAAGAGAAAGCCGGGGTCGCCGAAACGGAGGGTTTCGCGCCCAGCAATATCGCCCCGCCCGCAAGCGTGAGCAAAATCGTTTTCCAAGGAAATATCGTAGAGACGCGAGGCGTCGTTGGCTGCATTGCGGTGGCTCGATATAAAAATTCGATAGTGCACTACAAACGCCGCTCGTGCTCATCGCGCGTCGGCTCGCGGCTCTATGTCTATCCGAAGTCAACCTGCTGCGAACGCGCAGGGATCCCAGCCCTGCGGGGCCGCTGCGGTGGACGGCCCTTTGAAATTCTTCTCGTAGGTCGATTGCGCCCACGCGTCGGCGGCCGCGGTTTGCGCAGGATCGAGGCTGGCCGCGGCGGCGGCCAGTTGCCGGTCGAGCGCGGCGGCGCGGAACGGCTCCGCGCCGAGCCGATAGAGTTTCAAATAGCGATAGTGCTGCACCGGATCCGCGCCGATGAGCCCGGCGAGCAGCCCCTGTGCGCCCGGCTCGTAGGCGTTCGCTAGCAAGCCGACCACGCGCCAGTCGCCGGCGGCGAGGCCGGCATCGATCATCGACGAAGCCGTGCCGCGGTAGTCCTGCAGGAATTCGGGATGATCGAGCATCGTGCGCGCATCCAGGCTCGGTCCGCGGCTCAGATAGCAGGCGCGCGCATCCACGTCGCCGAGCTGCGCGGCCTGGGCGATGCTGGGCACGAGAGCGGCGAGCATGGTGTCGTCCACGTCGGCGCACAGGTCTTTCGTCTTCTGCGTTTCCTGTTGGCGCTGCGCCATCGAGTCGAGCAGGATCTGATAGGTTCTGAGTTGCGCGTCGGTCATGCCGTCGGTTTTTCTGCCGACCAGATCGCTCGCGGCGCCGCCGTTCTTCCACAACGTGCTGCGCAGGCGGCTGCAGCGGCCGAGGTCGCGCGACAACCGCGTCGCGGCCCCCGCGTCGCCGGCGGCGGCGCGCGCCTGCAGGTCGGCGAAAATGGTTTTGAGCGGTACGTCGGGAGCGGGCAACGGCGCACTGGTCGGCGTACGGTTTTTGATTTCAGCGGCCACCGGTTGAGCTTTCTCCTGCCCCTTATTCCTGATGGAAGCGGCAACGCCTGTGGCCTCCGTCGGCGCTGCCGCGGCGGGTGGCGGTGCCTGGGTGCGACCCAGAAAGTACGCTGCCAACACAGCAACGAGCACAGCGCACGAAATCCAGAAATGGGGTCGTTTCATCATTTCGTCATGCCGTAGTGAGCTGCGCCGACTTCAACGTCGCCGCGTCGCGATTGGCTTGCACGCGCCCGCGCTCGCTTTGCGGCAAGCGGGGATCTGCGAGCAGTTCCTCGCATAGGCGTGCGCATGCCGAGTATTCGCAGAGAAAGAACGAGGCAAGGGCGACCTCGTCGCGCGCACGCCAGTCGTAGACGCTGGTGTCGACCAGCAGCAGATCTTCGGGGCGTTCGATCGAACAGGCGATGCAAGCAAACGTATAGGCGACCACGTAGCGTTCTTTGATCAGCAGATAGCGAGCGAGTTCGCACGGCGCTTCCGCGCGCTGAGGACGGTAGTTGTAGGCGTCGATGTATGCAGCAAGAACCTCGCCGTAGCTTGCTTCGGTGCGTTCTTTGAGCGCGGCGATCTGCAGCTTCGAGTAATACACTTCCTCGAACCACCCGCCGATCTCGACGCGGCGTTGATAGACGTCGATTGCCTCGTGCAGCAGCCCGGATTCGGCCAAGGCCTTGGCGAGATAAAAAGTGTACCGCGGTTGATCGGGCAGATCGACCAGCGCACGCCGCAGCACTTCGATATCGTGAGCGTATTTCTGCTCGAGCGATTGCTGGCTGCGCGCGCCGCCGCCGATGATGCGGATATGCGCTCCGCGAAGCTTCGTATTCATCACTTCGGCGAGCGCGGACGAGTTGGGTACTTCATGGATGACGCCCTCCCAGCGCCAATCCAATCCGAGCCGCATCAGTGCGACTCGCCACCAAGACTGGTGTTCGGCATATACGATCTCGAGCATATAGCCGGGAGCATCGAGTCTGCCCCATGTGAAGCCGGGCTCCGGTTCGAATACGTCATCCGCGTCGATCACCAGCGCGTATTCGCCGTATTGGTGCGCCAGCTCGAGAGCTTCGTTGCGGTTGTGGGCAAAGTCGACCCACGGGCGTTCGATCAGTTCGCCGGGCAGATCAGCCAGCAGGTCGCGGATCAGTTCTTGCGTACCGTCCGTGCTGCCGGTGTCGGATATCGCCCATGCATCGATGTACGGCTTTACGGATTCCAGGCATCGTGCGATCACGTGCGCTTCGTTCTTGACAATCATGTTCAGGCAGATGCGCATGCACGACTTCCTCTGCACTGCATAGACGATGCTTTTGTCCGCATTATGCGATGGGGCAGACGCGAAAGATCAAACCAGCAGTTCCCGGTTTTGAGATCCATTGTTCGCATCAGCCTCCCTCGTACGGAAACGAACACGCATCCCACCCGGCCACGGTCGATTCCGTCGAATTAGTGTTGCCTTGGAAATTCCGCTGAAATGTCGCCTGGGCCCAGGCACCGGCATCGGATTGTTGCGCCGGAGTCAGCTTTTCCGCGGCCGCCGATAGTTCGCGGTCCAATTCCGCCTTGCGATAAGGTTCCGCGCCCAGACGGTAGAGTTGCAAATACCGATAGTACTGAACCGGGTCCGAGCCGACGACGCCGGCCAGAATACTTTGAGCATCCGGCGCATAGGCATTGCGCAACAGATCGACCACTTTCCAATCGCCGTCGGCAAGCCCTGCGTCGGCCAGCGACTGCACGCTGCCGCGATAGTCGTCCAGCATTTCGGGGCGACGGGCGAAACTGCGCATATCCATGTTCGGCCCGTTTTGCAGATAACAGGCACGCGCATTGGGTTCGCCCAATTCTGCGGCGCGCTGCAGATTGGGAACCAGGCCGTCGAGTTCACTTTGACTCGCGCCGTCGCACAGAACATGGAGCTTGTCCGTCAGTTGCTTGCGCGAATCGATGGCGTCGAGTTGCACCTTGTAGTTGTCCAACTGCGCCAGATCCATCGAATCGACCTTGTCTCCCTGCCCGTTGATCTCTTCGGCCAGGTGCGTGTTTCCCCGGCTGAGACTTCCGAACAAACGGCAGATGTTGACGTCGCGATACAGGCGCGTTGCCGCCGCCACGTCGCCTGCGTTGGCGCGCGCCTGCAATTCGGCGTACGCCTCTTTCAGCGGCGTATACGCAGCCGGCAGCGGTTTGGCGCTTTGATTTGCCGCAGTGGCTTTGGACGCAGGCTTCGGCTTTGGCGGCTGATCCTTGGAAACTGCGCTCACGCTTCCGACGGCAGCATGGACCGCCGCGGAGCTGGCGGGAACGTTGGCATGCGGATAAAAAAGAAAAGCCAACGCAGCGGCAACCAAAGCCGCGCCGGCTGTGAGGTAATGCTTTCGACTCATGCCCACCATGATCTACCGAGATTGTCCGCCTCCCGGCGAACCCGTCCAGGCCGAAGAAGAAGCAGGTTGTGCGCTCGTCGGTATCTACCCTCTCCCCATGCTCTGGAAGAGAGGGTCCACACGAAACCGGATAGCTTTTCGCCTAGTTCACGTTGGCCGCCACATAAAACGCGGCGCCGATGGAGGAGTTGCCGTTCATGACCGCCGTATTCTTGCCGGCAGCGGAAGGCAAGCCCACCTTCAAGTTGACGGCGCCGTTCACCAGCGCTTCCAGCACCGGGGTCAGGATCGGCAGACCTAACGCGATATTGCCGCAGCCGTTTGCGCCCGGCACGGAAAACGCGTTGTCGACCAAGGTATTGCCGTCGTCTTGAATATAGCCCACGTAATTGGCCTCGTCCGTCCATACATAGTATGAATTGCCGGGATTGCCGCTGATCGGCTTATTCGGCGCGGGAGGGCTGGTCGTGCCCGTCTGCAGATTGATGGTGATCGGGCTGGCGGTGGAACCGATATAGCAGGTGTTGCCCAGAAACGGATTCTGCAAATGCACGCGCACATTCAACTGCAGAGCGGTGGGATTGCTGCCGTCCGTGGGCGGATACAGCGCGTTGACCAGATTGGCGGACGAGCCCGGGAGCAGCTCCATCGTCGCGGTCACATTGTTGGCAGAACCGACGATCGCCCAAAACGCGGTCCACAAGGGGCCGGGCCAGGACGGAGCGGGGTTGACGATGCCGAGCAGGCCGCCCGGTACCTGCGCCGGAGGTGCCGACAAGGTCGGTGCGCCCACCGCATCGTAAAGCGGCGACGGTCCCAGATTCACCACGCCCGCTTGCAGAGTGATCGGCTGGGTGATGGGCAGAGAGGTACTGCCGATCGTGAACGAGCCGGAATTCACCACGGCATAAAGGCAACTGGCTACGTCCGGATTGTTGTACGGACAATACTGAAAGATCTGCCATGCGCTCTGCGGCGCCGTAACATCGGCGAAGGCCGGTGGAGCGCTCGCCAGCGCAGCCAGCGCGGCAGCAACAGCGACAGAAAACTTTGTTTTCGACATGATGGACTCCAAACTCAGAGATTCATTTCGTCATCGAGACAAATCGCAGCACCACTACGCCTCCGCGAGCACGCATAGCGGTGCTGCGCCACATAGCTGATTCCAACATCAAGCTTCACAGCGATTGGAAATCGTCGCGTTTACCTCTCTCCCGTCACTGATATTGAATCGGCTTGGTGGATGTGGTGCTCGGATTGGATTTGACGTTGGTGCAAGCACCGAGACTGCCACTGAACGTGAAGCTGTTGTTGACCAATCCGGAGTTGGGATTCGCATTCGCCAGCACACCGGAGATGCTGCCCGTGCAGGTGGTGTTGGGGCTGGTGAAATGCAGCGAGATACCGCTGATCGTGATATTGGCCGAGGTGCCCGACGTACCCGTTACGGTCACCGGCCACGTCGTGGTCGAAAGATTGGTCGTGATCGCCGTGCACGCGGCGCTGCCGCTGAACGTGGCGCCGGTGACCGCGGCGCTGCCGCTGGTAAGCGTGAGCGTGAAAGTGGCGTTGCAGGGGACGGGATTGCCCACCGGAGAAGCGGTGGTCGGTCCTGCGATGCTGGCGGTGCCGCTGGTCGACCAGCTGCCGCCGCTATAGACCTGCAAAGTCGCCGCAGAGGCTGAAGCTGCGGCCAGAGTTCCCGCCGCCGCCATACATGCTGCTGCAATGGATTTCATCGTGGACATTTCGATTCCTCTTGGTAAGTGGATTGAAACAGGTATGCACCTGAGTTATGCCGCGAAGGAGCGACGTCGCGGCCGCGCCACCCAACCTGCCGACGAGTCGCGGCTGGGTTCCTTGCATCGATGCCGTCCGGGCATCGATTCGAAAATAGTTTTGCGATGACTCAATAAAATCCCTTGCGTATCGACAAACCGATGATGCGCGGGTCCTGGGTGAACACGTTCGTGGTCAAACCGGTGTCGTCGCTGTTGAGGAACGTGCCGGTGATGGCCTTGCCGTTGAGCGCGTTCTTGACGTAGAGCTGCACGGTCCAGTCCTGATCCGGCTGGTACCAGGTCGCCGACAAATTGACATTGCCCCAGCCGTGCAACCGGTCGATCGGATCCTGGTAGATGCGCGCCCAGCTCGGCCCCTGGTAGTACAGATCGGCGCGCAGAGTCAGGTTGCTCTTGTCGAAAAAGAACGTGTACTGCGGACTGATGCTGACCGTAATGTGCGGCGCGTTCGGCAGACTGTTGCCGCCGACATCGGCGGCAAAGCCCTGGCCTCCGTTGGGCGCATCGGTGGCGGGGTTGTACGACGTATACGGACTCAGCAAATAGGCGTAAGGACCGCCGGGCAGAAAATTGCCGACGCCCGTGGGATTGTTGGCGCTGCAGAACGAAGCGAGGGCGCTGCTCGCATTTCCGTTTCCTGCCGTGTACCAATTGTTCAAGAACGCCGCGACCACCGCCTTCGGCGCGATGCAGTTCGAGGCCAATTGCAGCCATGGCCGCACGACGATCCAGTCCGGATTGCCTTGCGTGCGGTTCATCACGTCGATCGAAGATTGGCCGCTGTCGATACGCGTGCCGAGCAAGCCGATATTGCTGCTCAATTGGAATTCGCGCGTCGGCTTCCACGCCGCTTCCAATTCGGCGCCCCAACTCTTGGCGTTGAAGTTCTCGTTGAGCGTGGCGCGATCTTCGATCTGCGAAATCTGGTAATCGCGATAGTCGTAAAAAAATACGTCGGCATTCAAAGTCAGCTTGCCGCCCGCGAGCACGTTCTTCGTGCCGAGTTCGAAGGCGTTGATGTATTCCGGCTTGAACAGCGGACTGCGCTGAGCGAAAGTCAACCAGGTCGGATCGGCGCCGATCGGCGGCGAGTTCGTGCCTCCCGCTTTGTAGCCGCGCGCGGCCGACACATAAACCAGGGTGCTGTCGGTAAACGACGTCTGCGGCGTCCAGTTGAGCACGAGACGGCCGGTCGGCTTGGTCCAGCTCTGATGGATGTCCGGCTCCGCCGGATAGCCGCCGCTCACGAAGCCCGCGCCGGTGAAATAGCCCGGCGGATTCGTCCACGTCAACAAGGTCTGGCTCGGAATCGGCGTGGTCGTTTTTCTATCGTCGGTAAAGCGCAGGCCGGCGGTCAGCTTGAGGGTGTCGGCGAGCTGCCAATAAGCTTCACCGAAGATCGCCGCGGAACGCGTATTGGCCATGTTCCAGCTGCGGAAGTAATTGTGCCCCTGGCCGTTGATGCTGCTGATCGGATTGGGGTCGATATAAATGCAAGGCGCCACACCGGACCCGGGCACGTCGACGCCGGATTTCGAGCCGGGTGCGCAGACGATCGGCGCCGTGGCTTGCCCGTACGGGGTGTTCGTAAGCGACTCGGCCAACGCCGTAAACAGATTGTTGAAGACGTAGTAGCTTTCGTCGATTTTGTAATACAGATAATTGGCGCCGACACTGAAGTTGAACGGGCCGTCATAGTCGGACTGCAAACGGAATTCTTGCGACCATTGGGTGCTGTAGGAGGTGACCAGATCAGCCGACAGCAGTCGATTGGAGCAGCCCAACTGCGGATCGCAGAACACGCCGTTCGGCAGCAAGTTGTATCCGGGAACAAAGTTGCCATTGGCGTCTATGGCATAGACCGGCGTAGTCGTCGTGTTGGTGAAGAACGGATTGGATTGGAAGCGCGAGTAATCCTGCGTCGAGTAGTAGCGGTCGCGCGTATACAAGCTTTGCGAGACGAATTTGAGGCTGTTGCCGATGTCGGCGTTGAAATTGATCTGCACGACATCGTTCTTCGCCTTGAACTGCGGATCGTAGGACGTCGCGATTTGGCGCAGATCGGTCGATTGGGTCAGGCCGGCATAAGGATTCGCGCCCGGCGAAACCAACGTCGCCGTACCGGTGTAGTTGCCTTGGCCGTCGGTCAAGTAGCCGATGGCGCCCGCCACTCCTCCTGCGGCAAGCACGTAGGGCAAGCTGGCGCCGTTCGGTACGCCGTAGGCGCTTTTGCCGTACAGCGAACCGTCCGTACAAGCTTGACTGAAATAGTTGCGATCGAAGGCGGTCGGCGCGACGCCGTCGACTTCGTCCGGCCCCGAATCCGTATGGCACAGCTGCTTGCCGGTGCGCGCGCGGTTATCGTGTTCGTCGAAGTGTTCCCAGATCATGTTGGCGTCGAAGCCGTCCGCCGGCTTCCAGGCCAACGACAGGCGGCCGGACCAGAGATTGCGGCCGTCGACGTCCTGATCGGTCACGCTATTGAAAATGTAGCCGGAGCGGTCGGTCCATGCTCCCGCGGCGCGGAACGCCAGCGTGTCCGAAAGCGGCAGGTTGACCATGCCGCTGAAGCGCTTGCTGTCGTAGTTGCCGGTTTCCACCTTGGCCCAGGATTCGAACCCGTCGAAGCTCGGCAGGTTCGGAACCATGTTGACCACGCCCGCGGTCGCGTTGCGGCCGTACAGCGTGCCTTGCGGGCCGCGCAGCACTTCGACGTTGCTGACGTCGAAGTACTCCTGCTCGAACAGGCGATTGCGGATCATCGGCGAGGAGTTGAAGCTGATCGCGACGGCCGGATCGGTGGTGACCGACAGCGCCTGCGTGCCGATGCCGCGGATCTGGAAGTTGTAGCTGGCGAAATTGGTCTTGCTGAAACTCACGTTTGGCGTCGCAGTGACGAGATCGCCGCCGGTTTCGATGTGGCGATTGATCAGGTCTTCGCCGCTGAACGCGGTGATCGCGATCGGCACCGCCTGGATGTTCTCTTCTTTTTTCTGCGCGACGACCGTGATCGTCTCCAGCTGGTTCGCGCCCGCGGCGACGGCGGCCTTTTGCGCCGTGGTCTTCGGCGCCGTGGCGGCGGGCTGCTCGGCGGCATCGCGGATCGCGATGGTCTTCTCGCCGACGCGCTGGAACGTCAGGCCGGTATCGGCCAGCAGCAGCGTGAGCGCTTCGGATGTCGAATAATTGCCGTTCAGCGGCGCCGTTTTCAGGCGCGCGACGCGTTCGGAGGAAAACACGAGAGTGATGTTGGCCTGCTCGGCGAATTCGTTCAGCGCGGTCGCCGCCGGCTTGGACGGAATGTCGAAATTCCTCTTCGCTTCCTGCGCGTGGACCGCGCCGCACAGCGCCAGGGCTATCGTCAACGCGCTGCGGCGAAAAGCGTGTACCGCAAGGAAATCTCGCATCCCCATCTCCTCCCGAATTTTCATTGTTTTTTTCCTGCGCTGGATCGCAGGTGTCATTCAAGACGGGGCATGCGGCGATTTCCGCCATCCCCGTACAAATGAAAAAGTTTTAATCGCGACGCCCGTCACCGAACATATCTGTTCAATGTCCATCGGCGACGTCTGCGGGAGCACAACGCACGCGATCGCATATCGCATACGTGCCGGGCCCGAGCTGCTGGAAACCCAGGCCCGTATCGTCCAGCAACAGACGCAACCCCGCGTCGACGGGATACTCGCCGTGCACTTCGTGCGTGTCGGCCTGCGCGACCAGATCGAACGGAAACACCAGCGTGATGTTGGCCTGCCGGGCGAATTCGTTCAGGCCCTCGGCCGCCGGCTGGCGCCGGATGTCGAAACGCCGCAGCCCGCTGCGTTCCTGGCAGGCGCCGGCAAAAACCGCAAAGATCAGAAAGGCAGCCGGAACGAGCCGACGCAGCGCTGCCAGCGTATCCATAGTGCTCTGTGCCCCGTTCGACGCGTGGAATTTCGGAACTTGTCCGTCGAAGACGGGGCAGAACGAAATTGCCGCCATCGACGGCCGCAAAAAATCCGTTTTCAACCGCGATTGCGCGGCTCGATGTACACCACCCGGCCGGTCGGCGCGCGCCGCGTCTGCACCGGCAGCACGCGGCTCAACGCACGCAGGAAATCGTCCACATCGGTGGCGGAGAAACGGCCGCCGATGCGCAGATCGGCGATGCCCGGATCGGTGACGACCAAGCGCACGTCGGTGTAGCGGTTGAGCTCCTCCACCGCGCGCGACAGGCGTTCGCCGTCGAACACGATCGCGCCTTCGCGCCAGGCCAACGCGTTGCGCAGGCGCACGGGATTGATCGTTTCCACAGGCGCTGCGTCTTTGCTCGACAGTCTCTGGCCGACATCGAGCATCGTCTCGTGCGGCTTCGGTTTCGCCGGCGCCGCATCGGAGGGTGCCGTGATCGTGGACGTCGAATCGCCCGATGTCACTTCGACGCGGCCTTCGGCGACGGTGACTTCGACTTCATCGCGATCACGCAGGCGCACGTTGAATTCGGTGCCGACCGCGCGCACGACCGTATTGCCGGCGTGCACGTAAAACGGCCGCTGCGTATCATGCGCGACCTTGAACAAGGCTTCGCCCTTGCGCAGCTCCACGTCGCGCCGCCGCGTCTGGAACTTGGTTTCGATGATGGTGTTGGTGTTCAGATCGACCATCGACCCGTCGGCGAGCTTCGCGCTGAGCTGCTGCCCGACCGCGGTGGCCAGGGTCTGCTCCTCGTTGCTGGAGCGGAACCAGAATACGCCGAGCGCTGCGAGCAGCAGCGAAGCGGCGATCGCCGATGCCGCGATGCGCCGCGCCCGCCCGCGGCGGCGCGCCGACGTCTGCCCGGCCTTCTTCCGCTGCGGCACCTGCGCGGCGGTCAGCGTGGCGATCTTCTCTTCATTCTCGGCCGCGGCGAGCATGTCGAGCGACCGCCACAGCTTGCGCAGTTCGTCGTAGGCCGCGCGGTGGCGCGCGTCGCGGGCGAGCCATTGCTCGAACGCGCCCCACGTCTCCTCCGTCGCCGCCGGATCGTCCAGGCGCCAGACCCAGACCGCGGCCTCTTCCTCGACCTCGGCCAAGGTGCGCAAGCGCACGACCTCGCTCATGGCCTCCCCCTTTCGCCGCGCTGCGGCGGCGCGGATTCCGCCGGCGCCGACGTCGAAGCCACGTCCACGCCGCGCTCGCGCAGATAATCGCGGCAGCGCAGCAGGCCTTTGGCGACATGCTTCTCGATCGTGTTTTGCGAAATCCCGAGCACAGCCGCAATCTCTGCCTGAGCCAACCGATAGACTTTCTTCAAGACGAACACCCGCCGGCAAATCGGAGGCAGGCTGTCCACGGCAGCGCAGAATGTTTCGAAATGGCGCCGTGACTCCAGCTGCTCCTCGACTTGCGGCTCATGATGGAAGACGCTCAAGGACTCGAAATCCGCCACCGCGTCGGTCGCCCGGCTGGCGCGGCGGCGCTGCAATTCGACCGCGAGGTTGTGCGCGATGGTCAGCAGCATCGCCTTCGGCGATTCCACCTCGGCGTAATCTTTGATCGCGTAAATGCGCAGGTAGGTGTCCTGAATGACATCCTCGATGTCTTCCGCCGAATTCAGGTACTTGCGCAAATAGCGCTGCAGGGCCGCGCGATGACAGAACACCTGGTTGAGAAACCATTCGCGCCGGTCGTGCCCTTGGGACATAGGACTGCTTTTCTCGCTCGGTAACTTTCCGACCCGCCGGCGGGATGCGTCCGGCGGAGGCGTGTTATACCGCGCGAAAGCACGCCGGGCAAAGGCGCCTGCAACAAATCCGCCATGCGCGCTAAGCCGCTTCAATATCGTGTGTAGACAGTGGCGGAAATGTCTTTTCCGCCCGTCTTCTTCTTTTGATCGGCATGCCCTAAGGCGCGCGACGCCGTTCTCGCGACCGGCATCTAAACCAAATCCCCTTCATCCGTATCCTAGTATCGGAATGCTTCGTGGAGGAGAGATTCGATGTTGCGATGTAAGCCGGTTTTCCGCTTCCTCGTTTTCTGTGCGCTGGCCTTCGCCTCCGCCGCCGCGCCTGCGCAATGGCTTGCGCCGAAGGCGGATTCCGTCGATTCGGCCATTCTCGGCCAGAAGCGCGCCATCGAGATCTATCTGCCGCAAGAGTCGGAGAAGAATCCGACCCAGCGCTACGAAACGATCTACGTGCTCGACGGCGAGTGGAATGCGCAGATCGTCGTCCGCACGATCGAATTCATGCGCCAGGTCGGACGCATGCCCCCGGTGATCGTCGTCTCGCTGCCGAACTTCGTCGACGAACATGGCGTCAATTCCCGCGACAACAACTTCCTGGCGAACGTCGTCGACGGCAAGCCCAAACCCGGCAGTGCGCCCGACTTCCTCGCCTTCCTGAAAACCGAGCTGGTTCCTTACGTCGAGAAACACTACCCCGCGAACGGCACGCGCGTGCTGCACGGCCACTCCTACGGCGGCGTCTTCGC
>DAIMZS010000013.1:0-1245 GCA_036733825.1 Rudaea sp. | reverse complement strand
CGTCGTGCCGCTGCGCAAGGGCATCTATCCGGTTCGTGTGGAGTTCCAGCGCGCCGCGAAGTCGACCGAAGTCAGTTTTCTGGTCCTGCCATGGAACGACGACGCGCCGAAAGGATGGAAGGAAGCGCTGTTCAAGTTCGAAGGTGCCGCGAATAAGCACTGATCCTTTCCGCGCACTTCATCCACTCTCTTGCGCAGTGCGGATTTTTCCGCCATAGTGTTGACGAAATCAACACTATCGGTGGCGCGATGGATACGGTGCAGGAAATTCGGCAGTTCAACCGGTTCTATACCCACCTGATCGGATTGCTCGACGAGCATCTGCCGTACAGCAGCTTCAGCCTGCTCGAAGGACGCGTGATCTACGAACTCGCCACGCGCGGCGGACAAACCGCCACCGACCTCACCCGTTCTCTCGACGTCGACAAGGCCCAGCTCAGCCGCACCGTGCACTCGCTGCGGCGGCGCAAGCTGCTCAAGGCCGACGTCGACCCGACGCACGCAAAAAAACGATTGCTGTCGCTGACGCCGACCGGCCGCGTCGCATTTACCGAACTGGAGCGCGGAACGCGCTTCCGCATGGAAGCGCTGCTGAAGCCGCTCGGCGGCACGCGGCAGCGCAAGCTCGTCTCCTCGTTGCGCGACATCCAAACGGTGTTCGCCGCGGAACACGACGAGCCGGCGCCGGTCTCGCTGCGCGCACCGGTTCCCGGCGACCTCGGCTGGGTGACTCACCGCCAAGCCGTGCTCTACGCGCAGGAATACGGCTGGGATTGGACCTACGAAGCGCTCGTCGCGAAAATTCTCGGCGAATTCGCCGCCGCGTTCGACGCAACGAAGGAAGATGCCTGGATCGCGGAGCGCGCCGGCCAAATCCTGGGCTCAATCTTCCTGATGAAAGGCGACGCGCCCGATGTCGCCAAACTGCGCCTGCTCTATGTCGAACCCATGGCGCGCGGCCTCGGCGTGGGGCGCCGGCTCGTGGACGCGTGCATCTCACGCGCGCGCGAACTCGGCTACCGGCGCCTGACGCTGTGGACGAACGACGTGCTGACGGCCGCACGGCATATCTACGTGACGTCTGGCTTCCGCCTCGTGGAAGAGAACCGTCACCGGTCCTTCGGCAAGAACCTGGTCGGGCAGATCTGGGAATTGAATCTGCAAACCCGGCACTGACCGGGCACACGATTGGTGGCTAGAGGCGGGATCGAACCGCCGACCTCAGCATTATGAGTGCCGCGCTCT
>DAIMZS010000012.1:16357-23929 GCA_036733825.1 Rudaea sp. | reverse complement strand
GTGCCGCTACGCCGCCTCCTCTACACGCTGACCATGTACCTGCTGACGCCGGCGATTCTTTACCGGCTCGCCGTGCGCGGTCTGCGCTACCGCGAATATTTCGATCGCTGGCGCGAGCGCTTCGGCTATTCCACGGTCGAGCTCAAGGAAAGCATCTGGATCCACGCCGTGTCGATGGGCGAGGTCAACGCGGCGCTGCCGCTGATCGACGCATTGATGGCGCGTTACGCCGGCACGCCGTTCGTGATCACTTCGGTCACGCCGACCGGTTCGGAGCGCGTGCGCCGCGTCTACGGCGACCGCGTCATCAACCTGTATCTGCCGTACGACCTGCCGACGTCGATCGGGCGCTTCCTCGACCGCATCCGTCCGCGCATCGCGCTGATCATGGAGACCGAGATCTGGCCGAACCTGTTCTTCGAATGCGAGGCGCGCGGGATTCCGCTGATCATCGCCAATGCGCGCCTCTCCGAGAAAAGCCTGCGCGGGTATTCGCCGATCCGCCCGCTCGTGCAGCGCGCGCTCGCTGGCGTGAGCTACATCGCCGCGCAGTCGGCGACCGACGCGGCGCGCTTCGCCGAACTCGGCGCGCCGGCCGAGCGGCTCGGCGTGATCGGCAATCTCAAGTACGACATGAGCGTGCCGAAGCATCTGCTCGAAGAAGCCGCGGCGATGCGCGACGCCTGGGGCGCGCGCCGCCCGGTGTGGATCGCGGCGAGCACGCACGACGGCGAGGAACTGCCGGTGCTCAAGGCGCACGCCGAAGTGCTGCGCCGCTTTCCCGATGCGCTGATGCTGCTCGTGCCGCGCCATCCCGAGCGCTTCAAGCCGGTCGCGCTCGCCTGCCGCAGTTTCGGTTTCGTCACGCGCACGCGCAGCGAGGACGGCATGGCCGCCTCGGACACGCAGTGCTTCGTCGTCGACACCCTCGGCGAGCTGCTCAATTTCTACGCCGCGGCCGACGTCGCCTTCGTCGGCGGCAGCCTCGTGCCGATCGGCGGGCACAACGTGCTCGAGCCGGCGGCGCTCGGGGTGCCGGTCGTGGTCGGTCCGTATATGTTCAATTTCGCCGAGATCGGCGCGAGCCTCACCAGCGCCGGCGCGTCGCTGCAGGTGCTCGACGGCGATGAGCTCGGCGCCGCGATCACGCGCCTATTCGCCGACAGCGCGCTGCGCAAGCGCATCGGCCAGGCGGCGCAGCAGGCGTTCGAGCGCGAGCAGGGCAGCGTGTTGCGCACGCTGGCGATCGTCGAGCGCGCGCTCGGCGGCGCGGCGGCGGGCGAGGCAAAAAAATAGGGCGCGATTTCTCGCGCCCCGCCTTGCAATCGGAAACCGCGCCGGCGGCGTTTACAGCAGCAGCGCGTTGACCGCTTCGAGGTCCTTGGCCTCCATCACGCCCGCCGCCTGCTTGAGCTGCAGGCCGCTGAGCACGAACTGGTGGCGGGCCTGCGAGTACGAGCTCTGCGCTTGCAGCAGCGTGCTCTGGCTGGTCAGTACGTCGAGGATGGTCTTGGTGCCGACTTCGAAACCGGCCTGGGTCGCATCGACCGCGCTCTGCGCCGAGACGACGGCGGCCTTCGCCGCTTCCACTTCGCTGATGCCGGCGATCACGGCGCGGTAGGCGTTGCGCGTGTTCGCGTTCACCGTGCGGCGGGTGAATTCCAGCTGGTCCTGCGCGGCGTCGCGCTGATACACCGCCTGGCGGGTCTGCGAGGAAACCAGGCCGCCGCTGAAGATCGGAATGCTCAGGGTGACGCCGATCGCGGTTTGACCGCTGACGCTGTTGCCGTGCAGCGGTCCTTCGACGGCGCCGCCGGGGCCGAAATAGGTCGAGTTGCCCCAGCCCGGCGTCACTTGCCGCTGCAGCGTCGCGTTGAGCGAAGGGAAGTGCCCGGAGCGCGCCGTCTGGATGTTGTAATCGGCCGAGTCCACCGACTTCTGCGCCGAGGCGAGCGTCGGGTTCTGCTTGCCGGCGAGGTCGACCCAGGCCTGCATGTCGGCGGGCGCCGGCTTTTCCAGAGGAATCGGATCGCGCAGCTTCTTCAGCTCGCCGAAATTCTTGCCGATGATCTGCACCACGCCTTCGCGTGCGGTCTCGACTGCGTTCTGCGCGGTGATCACCTGGGCGACGGCCGCGTCGTGCTGCGCGCGCGCGACGTGCACGTCGGTGATCGCGGAGAGGCCGACTTTGAAGCGCTCGTCGGCCTGGTCGAGCTGCTTCTGCAGGGACTTTTCGTTGAGCTGCGAGAAAGTGAGCTGGTCCTCGGCCGTGAGCACGTTGAAATACGCGGTCGCGGTGCGCACGAGCAGGTCCTGCGAGGCGGCGTCGTAGGTGTAATCCGCGCCTTCGGACAGCGCGTTCGCGCTGCGCAGGCGCGTGATGTTGCCCCAGTTGAACAGCGACTGGTTCAACTGCACCGATGCCGGACGCGAGCGATTGCGTACGTATTCGCCGCTAGAAATGACTTCGTACTGATTGCTGGTCGTGCCGTCCGGGTTCTGGATCGTGATCAGCTGCGGCGCACTGCTGTTGCTGCCGGTGTCGCTGCGCGAATAGCCGTAGCTGCCGGTGATCTGCGGCAGCAGCGCGGCGCGCGCCTGCGGCGAGCCTTCCTTGGTGGCGAGGCGGTTGGCGTCGGCGGTGGCGAGCGTCGGATCGGCCTGGCGCGCGTCCATGTAGATCTGGCTCAGGTCTTCCGCGCGCAGCGGCGAAGACAGGACGGCGACGGCGATCGCCGCCGCCAGGGCGCCGAAGCGGATGCCGCTGCGTGCGGCAATGTGGATTAGTTTATTTTTCTGCATTGTGGATTTCCTTGAGGAACGTGTTCCCGCAGTCCGGCAGGCGGGTGCTCAGAGCACGAAGCGCGGGGCCGGCGCCGCATGGTTGAGATAGGGCAGATCGGTTTCAAACAAGGCTTGCTCGCTCCACTCGCCGCCGGCGGCGCGCGTGTACAGCACGGCGCGCTGCACCGGCGATTCGCCGACGATCGCGAACAGCCGGCCGCCCGGCTTGACCCATTCGCGCCAGCGTGGCGCAAGCGCGGCGACGGCGCCAGTGACAACCATCACGTCGAACTGGCGGTTCGGCTGGTAGCCGTCGACCGCCTCGGCCTGCTCGACCTTGGCGTTGCCGACGCGGGCCGCGGCGAGGCGGCGGCGCGCCGCGTCGACGAAATCGGCATGCTGCTCCACGCTGACGACGTCGCCGGACAGGCGCGCGAGGCAGGCGGTGAGAAAGCCTGCGCCCGTGCCGATTTCGAGCACGCTTTCGCTTTTCGTCGGAATCACGGCCTGCAGCACGCGGCCTTCGACGACCGGCTTCATCATGATCTCGCCGTGGCCGAGCGGCAGCTCCAGGTCGGCGAAGGCGAGATCCTTCACCGCGTCGGGAACGAAGTCCTCGCGCCGGATCGCGCTGAGCGCTTCGAGCACGCGCTCGTCGAGCACGTCCCACGGACGCACCTGTTGTTCGATCATGTTGTTGCGGGCGAGTTCGACGTTGAGCGACATGGCGGGGTTTCCGGCTTTTTCGAAAAGAATCAAAGGATAAAGTCTGGGGTTTACGCCGGCAATCGTACGATGCCGCAGAACGCGACAACGGCCGAAGTGCCGGAAGTCATTCAAACCTTCCCCTCCGCTGCGGCATCGCAGGCGCAGAGCGCCCGCGGCCGCAGCGGCAATGGAATGTTACCGTTCAGTCACGGAGCGAATGTTACTGATCGGTAACGCTTGCGTCAATACGGTCGCGCTATCCCGAATTCAATGGCTGCCTGCGCCGGCGATCGCCATTTGCCCGCCGGCGTCCTGTGCAGGATGCGCGACGGGCTCGTCGCGTCGCACACGGAACCAGGCGGCGTACAGCGCCGGCAGGAACAGCAGGGTCAGCGCCGTGGCCACGAGCAGGCCGCCCATGATCGCCACCGCCATCGGCCCGTAGAACGCGCTGCGCGACAGCGGAATCATCGCCAGGATCGCGGCGAGCGCGGTCAGCACGATCGGGCGAAAGCGGCGCACGGTCGCATCGACGACCGCGGTCCAGCGCGCGTGCCCGGCCGCGATGTCCTGCTCGATCTGGTCGACGAGGATGACCGAGTTGCGCATGATCATGCCCATCAGCGCGATCGTGCCGAGCATCGCGACGAAGCCGAACGGCACGCGGAACGCGAGCAGGAACACAGTCACGCCGATCAGGCCGAGCGGCGCGGTCAGGAACACGAGCATCACGCGGCTGAAACTGCGCAGCTGGATCATCAGCGTGGTGAGCACGACGATGAGGAACAGCGGCATGCCGGCGTTGACCGAGGTCTGGCCCTTGGCCGACTCCTCGACCGCGCCGCCGACTTCGAGCAGATAGCCCGGCGGCATCGCGGCCTTGATCGCATCGAGCTGCGGCAGCACCTGCGCGGTCACCGTCGGGGCGGTGGTCGTGCCGTAGATGTCGCCGCGGATCGTCACGGTCGGCAGGCGGTTGCGCCGCCAGATGATGCCTTCCTCGAAACCGTAGGACACGTTCGCGATCTGCTTGAGCGGAATCGCCTTGCCCGACGGCGTCGGCACGGCGAGGCTTTCGAGCATCGACAACTGCGCGCGTTCGTCGGTCGGCCCGCGCAGGTCGACTTCGATGAGCTGATCGCGCTCGCGGTAGTACGTCACCGGCACGCCGGACAGCGAGGACTGCAGGAAGTTGGCGAGATCCTGCGAGGACACGCCGAGCACGCGCGCGCGCTCCTGGTCGATGTCGAGCTTGACGACTTTCGAGGGTTCTTCCCAATCGAGATTGACGTTGCGCAGGATCGGATTCTGCCGCATCACGTCGGCGACTTTGCGCGCGAGGCCGCGCACCGTCGCGATATCGGCGCCGGACACGCGGAACTGCACCGGATAGCCGACCGGCGGTCCGTTCTCCAGGCGCACGACGCGCGCGCGCAGTTCGGTGAAATCCTTGTCGAACAGATCGATCAGATCGGCGCGGAGCTTTTCGCGGTCGGCGAGCGAGCGCGTCAGCAGCACGAATTCGGCGAAGCTTGCCTGCGGCAGCTGCTGGTCGAGCGGCAGATAAAAACGCGGCGCGCCGCTGCCGACGAAGCTGACGTAGTTTTCCAGTTCGGGGCGTTTGGCGAGCCAGGCTTCGAGCTTCTTCACCTGCGCCTCGGTGGCATTGAGCGACGCGCCTTCGGTGAGCTTCAAATCGACCATCAACTCCGGCCGCGTCGAGTCGGGGAAGAACTGCTGCTGGACGAAACCGAAGCCGGCGATCGACAGCATGAACGCGGCGACCGTGGCGCCGATCACCAGCCAGCGGTGGCCGACGCACCAGTCGACCAAGCGGCGGAACGTGCGATAGAACGCCGTCGCATAAGGATCGTGGCTTTCCCTTCCCCCGCTGGCGGGGGAAGGTGCCCGAAGGGCGGAAGAGGGCGAGTCGGAGTCGACGCTACTGCCCCCTTCCCGGCCTTCCCCCGCTGCGCGGAGGAAGGAAAAGTGGCGCGCACGCAGGTTGCGCAACCAAAGCTCGAACTTGCTCGGCGGCGTACCGTGCTCGGGCAGCAGCTTGTAGCCGAGATACGGAATCAACATCACCGCGGCGACCCACGAGATCAGCAGCGCGATCGTCACCACCTCGAAGATCGAGCGCGTGTATTCGCCGGTGCCGGACTTCGCCGTCGCGATCGGCAGAAAGCCCGCCGCGGTGACCAGCGTGCCGGTCAGCATCGGGAACGCGGTCGAGGTGTAGGCGAACGCGGCCGCGCGCACGCGGTCGTAGCCTTGCTCGATCTTGATTGCCATCATCTCGACGGCGATGATGGCGTCGTCGACGAGCAGGCCGAGCGCGAGCACGAGCGCGCCAAGCGAAATCTTGTGCAGGTCGATGCCGAAATATTTCATCGCCGCGAACGTCATCGCCAGCACGAGCGGAATCGACAGCGCGACGACGAGGCCGGTACGCAGGCCGAGCGAGAAAAAGCTCACCAGCAGCACGATGATCACCGCCTCGGCGAGGGTGTGCACGAACTCGTCGACCGAGCGCGCGACCGCACGCGGCTGGTCGGTGACGCGTTCGAGTTCGAGGCCGACCGGCAGCGTCTGCTGCAGGCGCGCGATCGTCGCGTCGAGGTTCTTGCCGAGATGGATGATGTCGCCGCCCGCGCGCATCGACACGGCGATGCCGAGCGAATTCTTGCCCATGAAGCGCATGCGCGGATCCGGCGGATCGGCGTAGCCGCGCGTGACGTTGGCGATGTCGCCCAAGCGGAACAGATTGCCGTTGGCGCGGATCGAGATGTTGCGGATCGCCTCGGTCGAATCGAACGCGCCGGTCGGGCGCAGGTAGATGCGGTCGCTGCCGGTCTCGAAACTGCCGGCCGGGGTGATGCTGTTCTGCGCGGCGAGCGTCTGCTGCAGCTGATCGAAGGTAACGCCGAGCGTGGCGAGCTTGGCGTTGGACAGTTCGATCGTGACCTTCTCGTCCTGCAGGCCGAGAAACTGTACCTTGGCCACGTCGGGCACGCGCAGCATTTCGAGCTTGAGGCGCTCGGCGTAGTCGCGCAGTTGGGCGTCGGAATAACCTTCGCCGCTCAGCGCATAGATGTTGCCGAAGGTGTCGCCGAACTCGTCGTTGAAGAACGGACCGAGGATGCCCTGCGGCAAGGTGTAGCGGATGTCGCCGATCTTCTTGCGTACCTGATAGAAGAAATCGGGCACGTCGCTCGCCGGCAGCGAATCCTTGATCACGACGAAGACCATCGACTCGCCGGGGCGCGAATAGCTGCGCAGGTAATCGACCTGCGGCAGTTCCTGCAGCTTCTTCTCGATCTTCTCGGTCACCTGCTCGGTGACTTCGGCCGCCGTCGCGCCGGGCCACTGCGTCTGCACGACCATCACTTTGAACGTGAACGGCGGATCCTCGGACTGGCCCAGACCCATGTACGACCACACGCCGAGCGCGGCGAGCAGCACGATGAAATAGCGCAGCAGCGCCTGGTTGCGCAGCGCCCATTCGGAAAGATTGAAGCGGCTCATGCGTGCGCATCCGTCGGTGCGCGCGTCGGCGTCGCGTCGGCATCGCGGCCGATCCTGCCTAGATGCGTGTAGCCGAAACCGGCGACGTACTTGAGGCCGTAGCCGAGCGCGCGATCGAAGCCGATGTGTGCGCACCAGATCAGCCCGGCGGCGAACAGCGGCGGCGAGGCGAGATAGGCGCTCGCCGTCAGCACGATCACCGGGCCGAGATACGAATGCGCCGCGTTGTAGGCGATCGCGCCGACGCGGTTGCCGGCGAGATAGCCGAGAAACGACAGGTCCGGCGTGAGAAAGGCGAGCGCGAACACGCCCCAGCCGTAATCGTTCTGCCGGTACAGCGCCACGGCGACGAAGAAGGCGGCGAAGCCTTCCAGGCGCAGGAGCAGGCGCACACCGCCGGTGGCGCCCGCGTTCGTCGAAGCGGGAGTTGCGGAATCGCGGAACATTTTATCCTCCGAAAAAGCCGACGCCTTTGGCCATCAGCGCCGCGCAGAGAATCAGCGCGGCGAGCAGGGCGAGTTCGATATGCACGATCGAGCGCAGTTTGCGTTG
>DAIMZS010000012.1:15076-16257 GCA_036733825.1 Rudaea sp. | reverse complement strand
GCGATCGCCTCGCCTTCGCGCAGCTTGTGCACGCCGGCGGTGACGATCCAGTCCTGCGTGCCGACGCCACCCGACAGAGTGATGCCCTGCTCGCGATACGACGCTACCGTCACCGGCGCCAACTTTACCTGGCGCGTCTTCGCATCGACCACCCACACCGCCGGCTTGCCGGCGAGTTCGTGCAGCGCGGACAGCGGAATCAGTGTTTGTCCGAGGTTCGCGCCCTCGGCGAAATAGACGCGTGCGGTCTGGCCGAGGCGCGGCGCCTGCTTGGCGTCGTCGAAGCTGATGCGCACGCGGTAGGTGCGCGTGACGCGGTCGGCCTCGGGCCCGATCTCGCGCAGATGGCCGCCGAGTTTCTTGCCCGCGTCGGCCCAGGATTCGATCGCGAACGGCACGCCGACCTTGTATGCGCCGATGCGGTTTTCGGGCACGGCGATTTCGACTTCGACCGCGCCGTCCCAGGCGAGCGTGGCCACGGCTTGGCCGGCGGAGACGACCTGGCCCGCTTCGGCGTTGAGCGCGGTGATCACGCCGGCGTGGTCGGCGCGCAGACTCGTGTATTCGGCCTGATTCTGCGCAACCGCGAGCGCAGCCTGCGCCTGCTGCACCTGCGCCTGCGCCGATTTCAGCGCATTCGCCTGCGCGTCGACCTGGGTTTGGCTCACATAATTTTTGGTGAGCAGGCTTTGATAGCGGTTGTAGTCCGCCTGGGCCAGATCGCGCGCCGCCTTCGCCGCGGCGAGGTTCGCGCCAGCGCTGCCGACCTGCAGCTGCAGGTCGACCGGATCGAGCTCGGCGATCACCTGGCCGGCGTCGACATGGTTGCCGACGTCGAGCTTGCGCGTCTTGATCTTGCCGTTGACGCGGAAGCCGAGCTGGCTTTCGAAGCGCGCGCGTACATCGCCGGAGTAGACCTCGGCATTGACCGCGTCGGCCGGCTGGGGATGGGCGACAATGGCGTTGCGCGGTGCGGCGGGAACAGCCGCATGGCTGCCGCAGCCGGCGAGGACGAGCGCGCCGATGAGGACAAGGACCGTGCTCGCGGCGCGGGCAGCGATTCGGAGGGGAGCGCGAAGGAAGGCTTCGGACATGGCGGCAAAATTCCGTACTGGCTGACAAACACGATTGCTGCGGGGCAGATTGCGAATCCGGTCGAATCGCGCAAAAGTTAAGTTGCG
>DAIMZS010000012.1:10996-14976 GCA_036733825.1 Rudaea sp. | reverse complement strand
TTGTGCTATCCTACAATTAATAAACTGAACTGTCCAGTATTTATTGTGCCAAAAGTGCCGCAATTCTGGACATCACCTCCACGAGTCCGAACAATGTCGATGTCATGTCCGTATTAGCCATCACCAAACCCATCGGCCCCGGCCGCCCGAAAGACATGGAAAAGCGCGCCGCGATTCTCGAAGCGGCCAAGCAGCTTTTCGTCAAGCAGGGCTTCGAGGGCACCAGCATGGACGCGATCGCCAACAAGGCGGGCGTGTCCAAGCTCACCGTCTACAGTCACTACCGCGACAAGGAAACCCTGTTCGCCGAAGCCGTGCGCAGCAAGTGCGACACGCTGATGCCGGAGGAATTGTTCCATGCCGACCTCAAGGGTCCGCTGCGCAAGCAGTTGCTCGCGATTGCGCGCGCGTTCTTCAGTCTGATCACGAGCGAGGACGCGATCGCGATCCATCGCACCATCATCGCCAATGCGCGCACGGCGCCGAAGCTGGCCGACCGGTTCTGGCAGGCGGGCCCGCTCAAGGTGCAGGAAGGCTTGGAGTCGTTCCTGCGTGCAGAAGTGGAGGCGGGCAAGCTCGACATTCCCGACCTGCATCGCGCGGCGACGCAGTTCTACTGCCTGCTCAAAGGCGAATGCTACGCGCGCATGGAGTTCGGCTGCGGCGAACCGCCGACGGCGCGCGAGATCGACGAGCACCTCAACGCGACGGTCGATTTCTTCTTGCGTGCGTACGCGGCGCGTTGAGCGGCGCTAGAGCAGTTTCGATTTTGGCGCTTATGAAAAGCGCCCCCTTCAGTCGCTTCGCGACAGCTTCCCCCGCTCTGCGGGGGAAGCGCAGAAATGCGCTCCAATTCAGAAACCCTTCCCCCGCGTGGCGGGGGAAGGTGGCGGCAGCCGGAAGGGGGCGACCGCGTTAGCGCGTGGACTTCGCCGCGGGCCCATCGAGCTGTTCGAGCGTCGCCGCCGAGGGTGCCCGCTCACCGCGCAACTTCGCCGCCACCGTTTCCGCCTGCGCCATTGCGCGCAGCAGATTGCCGCCCGCGAGCTTGCCCAGGTCCGCGTCGCTCCAGCCGCGGCGCGCGAGTTCGGCGAGCAGCGCCGGATACTTGTCGACGCCGTCGAGGCCGGCCGGCGCGGCCGGAATGCCGTCGAAATCCGAACCGATGCCGACATGATCGGCGCCCGCGACCTTGGCGATATGCTCGATGTGATCGGCGACTTCGCCGAGGGTGACCTTCGGCTCCGGATGCGCTTTCTCCCACTCGGCCAGCGCTGCTTTCGCGCGCGCAGGATCGCCGATGTAGAGGCCGCCGAACGGCGGACTGTTATAGCGCGCCTGTTCGGCGGCGCGATCGGCATCCCAGCGGCGGTACGCGTCGGAAACGTAGGGCAGCGCGAAGTTCACCATGACGACGCCGCCGTTCTTCGCCAGCAGGCGCAGCACGTCGTCGGAGACGTTGCGCGGATGATCGTCGACCGCGCGCGCCGAGGAGTGCGAGAAAATCACCGGCGCCTGCGACACTTCGAGCGCCGCGCGCATCGTCTCTTCGGAAACATGGGCGAGATCGACGAGCATGCCGAGGCGGTTCATCTCGCGCACGACTTCCTTGCCGAACGCGGTGAGGCCGTGATGCGCGGGCGCGTCGGTGGCCGAGTCGCCCCAGGCCGTGTTCGAGGAATGGGTGAGCGTCATGTAGCGCGCGCCGGCGTCGTAATACTCGCGCAGCATGGCGAGCGAATTGTTGATCTGATGACCGCCTTCGATACCGATCAGCGAGGCGATCCGGCCTTCCTTCTCGATGCGGTGGATGTCGGCCGCGGTGTAGGCCATGGCGAAATCGCGCGGCCAGCGCGCCGCGATCCGCTTGACCAGATCGATCTGCTCGAGCGTGACCTGCACGGCCTCCGGGCCCTTCATCGACACCGGAATCCACACCGACCAGAACTGGCCGCCGACATGGCCCGCACGAAGGCGCGGGATGTCGGTCATCAGCGGCGCGCCTTCGTCGCCGGCGGGAACCAGCAGTTTCGAGGTGTCCGCGGCCAGATCGATCTTGGCCGGATCGCCGCCGAAGCGCGTGCGGATTTCCCACGGCAGATCGTTGTGGCCGTCGATCAACGGCGTCGCCGCGAGCACGCGCGCGACGCGTGCGTCGACGTTGTCGCCGGCCGCGGCCGCGGGATTCGCGGCAGCGAGCGCAAAAGTAAGTGCAAGCGGTAAGCTGAAACGCAGCGGAGCAGGAATCATTTTTTGGCCTCGACCGGGGTGAACAGCAGATCCTGATAGTCATAGCTGAAATCGGCCAGCGGCGATACTGCTTTCATGGTCACGCGTTCGACCTTGCCGTCGGCGTTGATCGCGAAGGTGACGTACGCGGGCTCGATCGTCTTGTCGTCGAAGCGCGTGACGAAGCTGTCGTACTGCCAATGCTCGAGCGCGCCGCTCATGCGCGGCGTCGATTTGAAATCGATCGTGAGCTTGCCTTTCGTGCTACCGATTTCGATGTTGCCGTACCACGGATCGTTATAGGTGCCGGCATAACGCGCCAGCGCCAGCGACGGACCCCCCTTCGCCGGCGTCGCCGCCTTGGTCTTATAGGCTTTCAGCCCTTCAGCCATGCGCTGTTTCTTGAAGTCGCGGAACTTCGCCGGCCAGTCGCTGAACGGCGCGCCGAGATAATGGTCGAGCAGCTCGAACATCAGACCGTTGATGATCTCGCCGTCTTCGCTGTTGATCGTGATCGAAAAGCCGACCTTCTTGTCCGGCACGAGCACGACCGCGGTGAGTTCGCCGAACACCGCGCCGCCGTGCCAGATGATCTTCGCGCCGCGGTAGTCGCGCACGTCCCAGCCGAGCGCGTAGGTGTCGAACAGCGGCTGCGTGGCTTTGAGCGGCTCCGGACGCGGCGCGATCGGCTGCAGCACCATCGGCTTCCACATTTCTTTCTGCGCGGCCTCGCTGAACAGATGTGCGTCGCTGTCGATGAACTTGCCGCCGGCGAGTTGGATGCGCAGCCAGCGCGAAAGATCGTTCGCGCTGATCGACAAGCCGCCGGCCGGCGCGGCGTTGCGGCCGAGTTCGTCGCGCTCGTCGAGCACTTCCTGATCGCCGACGCCGCGCAGGCCGCCGTTCATGCGCGCGTGCGGCCAGGCGCGGTTCGGGGCGGCGAAGTGCGCTTGCGAATCCGCCACCGCGTGCAGCATGCCGGCCGGCTTGAACAGATGCTCGACGGTGAAGTGCTCCCAGGTCTCGCCGGTGACCGCCTCGATCAGCTGGCCGGCGACCATGTAGAGCACGTTGTCGTAGGCGAAGCCGCTGCGGAAACTCGTCGCCGGCTTGATGTAGCGCAGGCGCTTGACCGATTCGGCGCGCGACAGATTCGTGCGCGGCACGAACATCAAATCGCCCGCGCCGAGACCGAGGCCGCTGCGATGCACGAGCAGGTCGCGGATCGTCATCTCGCGCGTCACCCAGGCGTCGTACATCTGAAAGCCGGGCAGGCGGTCGACGACTTTATCGTCCCAGCCGATCTTGCCTAGGTCGACGAGGATGGCGAGATCGGCCACGGTCATCGCTTTGCCGGTCGAGCCGGTGTCGAACAGCGTATCGGCGTCGACCTTCTCGGGCGAGCCGAGCTTGCGCACGCCGAAGCCTTGCGCGAACACGACCTGGTCGCCCTCGACGATGGAGATCGACATGCCGGGCACGCCGATTTCCTTGCGCAGGTTTTCTACTCGTTCGGCGAAATGCTCGGGTGGGGCGGCGAACGCCGTGGAACAAACCAGGGCTGACACGGCAAATGCGAAACGTTTCATGTGATCTCCCGTAAGCAGAGCGGCTTTTTGCTCGTCATTCCAGCGCAAGCTGGAATCCAGTTTTTACGTGCGGTCAAAGGCGAGAGCTGGATTCCGGCTTTCGCCGGAATGACGGCAAACTGTTTTCGAGCGTGGTTGAACGTGACAAACGCCACACGCCAA
>DAIMZS010000012.1:9383-10896 GCA_036733825.1 Rudaea sp. | reverse complement strand
GCACCGATGGCCGGATAGAACGCGACCATGCAGGTAAAAAACAGGATCGCGGGCAGGATCGCGAGCGGCCCGGCGATCGCGCCGGCGATGACGGCGTCGCGATCGCTGCGCAAGTGACGCAGCACGGGCAGGATCACGACCGCGCCGATGATGTTGTAGCTGGCGTAGGTGACGCCGCCGAGCGCCCAGTTCGCCGTCGCCGTCGCCGGCGCGTCGCTGGCGAATCCGGCGGCGATGCGGTCGCCGAAGCGTGTGAACGCGAGGATCACGAAAAGGAAATAGACGGCGTAGAGCAGGAACGACACGTATTTGAACAAGCGCTCGACCGAGGCGTTGCCGAACATCGCGAACCCGGCGATCGCGACGAGCAGGGCGAGCGTGCCGGCGAGGCGCGGCAGCCCGGCGAGCGCGGAACCGATCTCGCCCGCGGCGGCGCCGAACACGGCGAGGATCAGCACGACGAAGATCAAATACGCCGCCTCGAACACGACCCAGCCGCGGCCGAGCAGCGCGCGGAAGAAACTCAGATAGTCGCGTGCGCCGTGCGCGCGCGCGAACAAGAACGTGGCGATGCAGACCAGACTCCAGATCAGCATCGCAAGCACCATCGCGGCAAGTCCGCCCCACGGGCCGGCCGGCAGGAAAAATTCGGCGAGTTCGCGTCCGGTCGCGTAGCCGCCGCCGATGATCACGGCCTTGAACGCGAACCCGGGCAGCAGGGTGCGCTGGAACCAGCTCGACTCGATGGCGGCCGTGGAGGTCATGCCGCTTCGGCCCGCGCGGCACCCCACACCGCGTCGCCGCACCAGACGCGGCCGTCCTCGTAGGCCACGCCCGGCGTGCGGTCCTGGGCGAGGAAGATCGGCCCGTCGAGATCGACGATGTCGCAGAGCTGGCCGACGACGAACGCCGGCGCCATCGCCAGGCTGGTGCCGACCATGTTGCCGACCATCACGCCGAGGCCGAGCCGCTTCGCCTCGCGCGCGATCGCGAGCGCCTCGGTGAGGCCGCCGCATTTGTCGAGCTTGATATTGACCACGTTGAAGCGGCCGACGAGCGCCGGCACGTCGGCGAGGCTCAGCGCGCTTTCGTCGGCGGCGAGCGGAATCGGCGAGACGAAGCCGTCGAGGTCCGCTTCGCGGCCGCGGCGGATCGGCTGTTCGAGCAGCGACACGTCCGCGGAGACGAGCGCGTTGACGAGCGTATCGAGTTGGTTCGCTTCGTAACCTTGATTCGCATCGACGCCGAGCCACACCTCGGGACGCGCTGCGCGCACCGCGGCGACGCGCGCGAGATCGAGCTCGAGCTCGCCGGTCAATTTCAGTTTCAGCGCGCGTGCCTGCGCGTACTTGCGTGCGCTCGCCGCCATCGCTTCGGGCGCGTTCGCGCTGAGGGTGAAGGTGGTGACGAGCGGCTTCACCGAGCTCAGGCCGGCGAGTTCCCACACCTTGTGCCCCGTGCGCTGTGCGTCAAGTTCCCACAGCGCGCAGTCGAGCGCGTTGCGCGCGCCGCC
>DAIMZS010000012.1:7298-9283 GCA_036733825.1 Rudaea sp. | reverse complement strand
GGCGACGGTGAGCGTCAGCGCCGGCATCAGTAGTTCACTCCCCAGCCGATCAGGTGGAAGGCGAAAGCGACCCAGAGCATGACGCCGGCGGCGAGCGCGAGCACCACGCTCCACAGCTTCGCCGGCCAGCGGCGGCCGCCGCCGCGCCACACCTTCCACAGGTTCCAAAAAATCAATGCGGCGCCGCCGAGGAAGGCGATGGCGCCGAAAATCTGATCGAAGCGCAGCACCGGGTCGAACGCCTCGGTCGTCCTGTTGAGATCGCTGAACATCGCCACGATCGAGCCGAGCCACGCGCCGAATCCGAGCAGCATGAGCAGCGCGCCGATTTTGCTGGCGCGATACGCCGTCAACGCCGGCGGCGCAAGATCCAGGCGCGCGCGGTAACGGCGGCGCACGATCGCGGCGATCGGCCAGAACAGCACGGTCAGCAGCAAGGCGAGCAGACTCGCGCACAGCGCCGGCGTCAGCCATGCACCGCTGCGCGCCGCGTCGGCGCGCAGAAACACTTCAAACGGACCGGCCAGGCCGTAGCTGAAACGCACGACTTGGCCGTCGACGACTTTCGCGGCGAGCAGGTCGTGGCCGTTCGCGTCCTGCCAGACGAACGGCGACACTTCGACCCACTTCACCGGCTTGCCGTCGAGCCCCTTCGCATCGGCAATCAGCAGGCCGCCTTTCTCGTCGACCGTCACCTGGGTTTGCCCGATCAGCCCGATCGCCGAGAAGAAAGTCGTGAACGCGCCACGCGAGGCCGTCCAGTGGCCGCTCATCATCTGCGCATGTTGCTTGGCGGTGGCGTCGTCGACGTGCGTGGCGATGCGCGGGCCGGGGAAATAGCGGTCGGCGAAATCGGCGAACAGCGCCAGACGCAGGCGGTGTGCGGCGCCTTCTTTGCCGGCGCTGTTGAAGGAGACGTAGAACCCGGTGTTCTCCTTGAGGAAAAGATGCAGCGAGGTGTGGAAATACTCGGTATCGCCCAGATGCGCGATCACCTCGCGGCCATTGATGTTGGTCTCGAAGAAGCCGAGCTCCATGCGGTTGAGCGGCGGCAGCAGGGTCAGCGGACTGTCGTGCATCTGCTTGGCGGTTTCTTCCTTGAGGATGCGGTTGCCCTTGTACTCGCCGTTCTGCAGGTGCGCGATCATGAAGTGCGCCATCTCCTCGCCGGGCGAGGAAAGCGAACCTGCCGGCGCCGGGCCGACCATCTCGAACTTCTTTGCCGGTTCCGAGGCGGTCGTGTAGCCGGTCGCCATCAGCGGCGCGAGATCCTTCGGCAGCGGCTGACGAAACGTCGAATGCGTCATCTCCAGCGGCGCGAAGATGTGTTTGTCGATGTAGTCGTAGAACGACTCGCCGGAGACGCGCTCGACGATGTAGCCCGCGAGCGAGGTCGCGTAGTTCGAATAGGCCGGCGTCGTGCCCGGATCGAACACGCGCGTCGGCGTCCAGCGCTTGAGCAGGGTGACGTAGTCCGGCGTGTTCGGATCCTCGGTGATGATGTTCTTGATTTGTTCCTCGAAACCGGCCGTGTGCGTCATGATGTTGCGCATCGTGATCGGCTTGCCGCCGCGCGGCGGAATCTGCAAATCGGCGGGGAGGTATTTATTGACGTCGGCGTCGAGGTCGATCTTGCCCTGTTCGACAAGTTGCATCACCGCGGTCCAGGTGAACAGCTTCGACACCGAGCCGGGGCGGAACAGCGTGAGCTTCGGATCGACCGATGTTTTCTTCTCGACGTCGGCGTAGCCGAAGCCGCGCTCGGTGACGATCTGGCCGTCCTTGACCACGGCAACGACGGCACCGGCAATGTCGCCGGTGGCCAGCGCGTACGGCATGTAGCCGTCGAGCCAGGCGTCGACATCGGCGGTGGTCAGCGCGTGCGTGCCTTCGGCCTCCGCCGGCACCGGCGCGGTTTGCGGCGCCGGCGGCACCGCGGGCGCGGGCGGCGCGCCGGTTTGCGCCGACAGCGATACGGTTGCGAG
>DAIMZS010000012.1:0-7198 GCA_036733825.1 Rudaea sp. | reverse complement strand
CTCGACGAGGCGCGCGAACTCCACGCCGCCGCGCATCGGATCGGCCGCCGGCAAACCGAGGCGCGCGCCGTATTCGGCGAACAGTTCGCGTGCGGCGGATTCGTCGAACCCTGCCGTGTTCAAGCTGATGCCGGCGCATCGGATCGCCGGATTCGTGCGCCGGCCGAGGCGGATCGTCATCTCGATCGTCTCCTCGATGCTCGGCAGCGCGAACCCCGCCGTGCCGAGCACGTGTGTGCGGCGCGGGTCGTGACAGACGACGAACACGTCGGGCTGGCTGCCGTGCAAGAGGCCGAGCGACACGCCGGCGTAGGCGGGGTGGAACAGCGAGCCCTGGCCTTCGATCACGTCCCAATGCTGCGCGGCGGCGGCCGGGCTGAGCATCTCCGCGGCGCCCGCTTCGAAGTCGCTGATCACCGCATCCATCGGCATGCCGCGCCCGGCGATGAGGATGCCGGTCTGCCCGGTCGCGCGGAAATCGACGTCGACGCCGCGTTCCGCGAACGCGCGCGCGAGGGCGAGGGCGGTGTATTTTTTGCCGAGCGCGCAGTCGGTGCCGACGGTGAGCAGGCGCTTGCCGGAGCGCTTCTGGCCGGATCCGATCGGGATATTCGGCGGCGGCGTGCGGATGTCGATAAGGCGGCGGCCGTAACGCGTCGCCGCAGCTTTCAATTGCGGCGAATCGGCCAGACGCGTGTGCATGCCGCTGACGATGTCGAGGCCGGCTTCGAGCGCTTCGAGCAGCGGCGCGATCCAGCTGTCGTGAATCGTGCCGCCGATATTGGCGACGCCGATCACGAGCCCGCGCGCGCCGCGCGCAACGGCCTCGCGCGGCGTGAGGAACGGCAAGCCCGTGGTGACGGTCGCGCCGCACGCCCATTCGCCGACGCAGCGCTCGCCGGCCCAGTCGCGCAGGCCGAACGCGGTCTTGGCGTAGCCGGGTTCGGTGGTGTCGCCGAGGAACAGCAGGTACGGCTGCGGCAGAACCTCGACCTTCGCATCGCGCAATATGGCATTCATATCGTGGCTCAGAATTTCAGGTCGAAACCGACGCCGATCGTGCGCGGCGCGATCGGTACGCCGCCGACGTGGCTGATCTCGCCTGTCGCCGCGTTCTGGCGCACGACAGAGGTGGTATAGGCGCGCTTGTCCGTCACGTTTTTGGCGAACAAGCGCAGTGTCCAGCGATCGTTCGACACGTCGGCGTTGAGATCGAGCGCGGTATAGCCTTCCTGCGGCAGCGCAGTCGGCGCGTGGGTGACGGCGTTCGTCGTCGAACCGGCATGGCGTACCCCGCCGCCAACGCGTCCAGTCCAGCCGCCGCTCAGCGGAAAGCTGTAGTCGGCCGTGGCTGAGGCGGCCCACTTCGGAATATTGGGCAGGCGGTCGCCGTCGAGGCCGCCGATGCCGGGCACGTCTTCGGTCAGCACGGCATCGGTATAGGCGCCGTTGAAGCCGAGGCGCAGGCCGGCGAGCGGTGTATACAACGCGGAAAATTCCACTCCGCGGCTGCGTGCCGTGCCGCCGTTGGCGATGTAGCCGAGGCCGTTCACCGAAGCGGCGACCTGGATCTTGTCCCACTCGATGTCGTAGATCGCCGCATCAAGCATCAGGCGGTGGTCGTCGAGAGTGGTCTTGACGCCGGCCTCGTAGCTGGTGAGCTTGGAAGAGTCGACTGAAGGCGGGACGCCCGGCAGCGCGACGTTCGGGCCGCCGGGTTGGTAGCCGCTCGCGACACGTGCGTAGACCATTGTGTCGGTGCTGAGGCGCAGGCGCGGGCTGACCGAATAGGTGAACACGTTTTCGGCAGAACTGCCGGGCACGTTGCCGGGCGGGGTCAGTACGCCCCCGGTAATCTCGGCGAAGTTCTGCTCGTTGCGCGCCCAGCGTACGCCCGCAGTCACGTCAAAATTGCTCGTGAACTTGTAGGTGAGATCGCCGTAGGCAGCGTATTCCTTGTATGTCGACGGCAGGCCGACCAAGGCGAGCGGATTCAGGCCCGGAATAAAGCTGTAGTTGGCCATCTGCGCGGTCAGGTACTGATCCTGCTTGCTGTTTTCGCGGGTGCCGAACAGGCCGACAAGCCATTCGATGCGGTCGCCTTCTTTGGACGTGAGACGTAATTCCTGCGTCGTCTTGTACAGCTTGATGTGATAGAAGACTTCCGACAGGCCGGCGCTCGGCAGGCCGAGTAGCGGGAACAGCACGCCGTAGACGAGGCTCGCGTCGGAGGCCGAGTGCGAGTCGGTGCGCGCGTAGGTCGTGGCCGAGACGAAATCGGCGAAGCCGAGGTTCCAATTCAGCGTCGCCGTGTAGACGCCGTACGACTTGGTGTACGGCTCGCGAAAATAATTGTCGTTCTTGAGGTCGCCGTAGAGCGGGCGCAGCGTCGTCGGGTCAAGCGCGGTGAATGAGGACGAACGCGCATCGGTTTTGGAATCGATCGCCGACAAGGTGAACGAGATATCGTCGCCCGGCTTCCACAGCAGCGTTGCACGCGCGGCGCGCTGCCAAAACGAGTCCTGGTCCTTCTCGCCGGTTTGCACGTTGTCGGTGTAACCCGGCGAGTTCTGCCGCGCGAAGCTGACGCCGAGCGCGAGCCGGTCTGCGATCAGCGGTGTACTGAAGCCGGCGCGGCCACCGACGCCGAGATCGCCGGTGCCGGACGTGCTGAACATATCGGCGCCGACGTGCCACGACGGCGTGTTCAAGTCCGGCGCCTTGGTCACGTAGCGTACGACGCCGCCGAGCGCGCTCGCGCCGTACAGCGTGCCTTGCGGGCCGCGCAGGACTTCGACGCTCTGGAAATCGTTGGGCAGCAAGTCGAGCACTTCGGTCGAGCCGCTGCCGTACATGCTGCTCGATCCGATCGGCGTCTCGTCGATGTAGGTTGCCACCGTCGCGCCCGCGCTCAGTGGCGAGATGCCGCGGATGCCGAGCATGGCCTGGCCCGGCGTGCCGGCGTTGATCACCGTGAATCCGGGGATGTACGCACCGTAGTCGGCGAGTTGGGTGGCGTGCATGCTTTCGAGCTGGCTCGCGTCGATCACGCCGACCGACATCGGCACGTTCTGGATGTCTTCGCTGCGCTTCTCCGCAGTGACGATGACGGTTCCGAGCGTCGCCGATGGTTCTTTCGAATCCGGCGGCGCGTCTTCCGCCTGCACGGTGCCGGCGATCAGGGCGAGCAGAATGGCTTGCGGCAGCCGCATGGGGCGAGCGAACGGACTCATGATTTTTTCTCCTCGGCTTTCTTTTCGGCGGGCGGCGGAGTGCGCTTGGGCTCCTTCCACGTGGCGCCGAGCAGGCGGCGGAAATTGCCGCCGAGCACGGCCTGGATGTTCGCCTCGCCGTAGCCGCGCTTGAGCAGCGCTTCGGTGAGGTCGTAGACTTTCTGCGGGTGATCGAAACCGTCGGTGTCGATCCTGCTGCGGAACGCGTAGCTGGTTTTATAGGCGGCCTTGAGCTTGTCGTACTGATCCTTGGGCATATGGTCGTAGCCCATCAGGTCCGAATCCGAACCGACGCCGACGTGCTCGATGCCGACGAGTTTCACCACGTGGTCGATGTGGTCGACGATGTCCTCGACCGTGGTGGGCTCTTTGTCCTTGACGAAATTGCGCACGCCGGTGATGCCCATCACGCCGCCTTTCGCCGCGAGCTTCTTGATCGCCTCGTCGGTTTTCAGGCGCGGATGATTGTTGAGCGCGCGGCAGTTCGAATGCGTGATCGCGATCGGCCGCGGCGAGAGTTCGATCGCATCGAGCGTGGTGCGGTCGCCCGAATGCGAGACGTCGATCAGCATGCCGGCCTCGTTCATCGCCTCGATGATCTTCACGCCGAAATCGGTGACGCCGCCGTCGACGCGCTCGGTCGATCCGCTGCCGATCAGGTTCTGCGTGTTGTAGGTGAGCTGCGCGCAGCGCAGGCCGAGGTCGTAGAAATCCTTGACGTCGGCCGGCGTGCGGAACTGGTCCGCGTTCTGCAGGCCCATGACGACCGCGGTCTTGCGCTGGGCCTTGGCGCGGTCGATATCTTCGACGCGGCCGACGAGCGAGAACACCTCGCTGTTGCGTCCGGCGAAGCCGCTCCACGCGGCGATGAACTGCAGCGCTTCCTCGTAGCTGCCGACGCCGACCGAATTGTGGAACGCGGTGATGCCGCAACTGCGGAACCTCTCCGCATCAGCTTCGCTGAGCGGCAGCGAGAACGCATCCGGATTGAAGTCGAGCTTGAGCGGCGCAAGCATGTCGATGACGAGCGCGCGCTGCACGATGTCGGTGGCTTTGCGCGAGTATTTGCGCCGCGCTTGCGTCGCCGAGACGGCCGCGGCGCGCAGGAAAGACGGCGAAAGCGACAGTGCGGCGGCGGCCCCGATCGCCTGCAATGCGCGGCGTCGCCCTGAGTGGAACGTGGCACGGATCATTGTCATCCCCATTGGCGTGCTGGGGCGAGTATGATCCTGATTAGAGAATTGTCAATAAAATTCTCTAATCAGGACAAATAATGATCCGGATGGAAATTAACTCGGCCCGATTCGAGCGGTCAAACGCCTGTCGTGCCTGGGTTTTCGGATGTCGGCCAAAAAATTACCGCGTCGCGGAGGTTGACCGGTCTTGGCAAGGCGATATGCTCCACCAAGCGAATATCCGGCGAAATGTCCTGATTGGAAAATTTGTGAAAGAAAGGGAATCGATGGACGGGAAAGCGCGCCACCCCACTCTCGGCGGTCTCCTGCGCAGGCTGCGCGCGCGCCACGGCTGGACGCTGAAGGAGATGAGCGAACGCACGCAGATTCCCGTGTCGACGCTGTCCAAGGTCGAGCACAACCGCCTCACGCTGACCTACGACAAGCTGCAGCAGCTGAGCCAGCGCCTCAACATCCGCATGTCGGAACTGTTCGCCGATCCGGCCGAAGCCGGCGAGGCGGCGGTGACGGCGCGGCGCAGCGTCGGGCGCATGGACGAGGCCGTGCGCGTCAACACCAAGAACTACGACTACTACTATCTTTGCCCGGAATTGCGCCGCAAACGCATGGTGCCGGTCTACACGCGTATCCGCGCGAAGAGCGTGGAGGAGTTCGGCGAACTCGTGCGCCACTCCGGCGAAGAGTTCATCTACGTACTCGAAGGCGCGGTGCAGGTGAACACGGAATTCTACGATCCGGTCGTGCTGCACGAAGGCGAGTCGATCTACATCGACAGCAACATGGGACACGCCTACGTGGCGGCCGAGGGCTGCGACGAAGCGCTTGTGCTTGCGGTCTGTTCGAGCGCTGACGAGGGCCTGCTCGAATCGCTGTATTCACTGCACGGCGACAACGAGGCGGTACGTACGGCCGCCGCCCCGGCGCGAGAGCACGCCGTCAAGCCGCCCGCAAAACGGGCGGCCCGCGGCGCGCGTTGAGGATGTCGGCGGCTCAGCGAGCCCGGAGATTCACGTCGGGTTGCGGACGAATTCCTTGCTCAGCCAATCGTCGAGCATGCGCTTGTCGTAGCGCAGGGCATCGGTCGAATCGGCCACGGTCGTGCGCTGCAGATAGGCGAGATCGGAAAGCTTGCTGTCGCCTTCACGGATCGTCGCGCCGCTCGCGTCGATCAGCTTGTAGTGCAGCGTGGCGCGCGGCGGATAGATGTCCTTCAAGAAACGGATATCCTGCGCGTTCGGGCCGCGCCACGGCTCGAAATCGCCGGCGAGCTTGATGTCTTCGAACTTCACGTCGAGTTTCTGACCCGGCGGCAGGATGGCGTCGGCGCGCTTGCGCAAGTAATCCGACAGCGTCTTCTGCCAATCCTCGGGGCGCAGCCAGCCGCGATGGAGCTGGTTGTTCTTGACCTCGGTCAACTGGTCGTTGGGCGCCCAGCTCACTTGGACGCGTTCGGGCAGGGGCTTTTTCGGGCCCGGCGCGGCGCAGGCCGCGAGCGCCAGCAGCGCCGCGGCGGCGACGCTCAGCAGGCGGAACACGGAACGGCGATGACTGTTCATGGCTTACCTCGTTAGTGGAACGGGCCCGAATACTCTGGGCTTTTGGGAGTCGCTAGGCAAGACGCGGACGGGGCCGCTTTCGTCGCGCTGATACCCCGCGGCTCGCCAGCGCCGGCGCTTCGTGTTTCAATAGCGTTCATGAAGCAGGGGTGTTTTCCGGAGCGGTTCGGAAAACTGAGAAAAACCCTTCGTACCTGATCCGGGTCATGCCGGCGTAGGGAGCTTGGTGTTTTGCGCATCTGCATGCGCACAAAAGAATAGACCGCACTTCGGGCGCGGCCCTTTCGACAGCAGCTTCCTTCGGCATGGCCTCCTTGCAACTGTTGAGGAGCTTTGCCATGAATGCACTCGCCGCCGACCTGATCCGCGACACCACCGCGCTGTCGGAAGCCGTCACCCGCCCGATTCCGGGCTCGCGCAAGATCCACGTGACCGGTTCGCGCGCCGATTTGCGCGTGCCGATGCGCGAGGTGCAGCTGTCCGACACGCCGCTCGTGTTCGGCGCGGAGAAGAATGCGCCGCTGGCGGTGTACGACACCTCGGGTCCGTACACCGATCCCGGCGTGCGCATCGACCTCGTCGCCGGCCTCGCGCCGCTGCGCGCAAACTGGATCGCCGAGCGCGGCGATACGGAAACCTTGCAAGGCTTGTCGAGCGAATTCGGCCGTCGGCGCGCGGCCGATCCCAAGCTCGCCGGCGTGCGCTTTCCGCACACCCGCGCGCCGCTGCGCGCCAAGGCCGGCGCGAACGTTTCGCAGATGCATTACGCGCGCCGCGGCATCGTCACGCCGGAGATGGAATACATCGCCATCCGCGAAAACCAGAAGATCGACTCGCTGCGCGACGCCGAGTTGCTGAAACAGCATCCCGGCCAGAGCTTCGGCGCGGCGATTCCGAAATTGATCACGCCCGAGTTCGTGCGCAGCGAAGTCGCGCGCGGCCGCGCGATCATTCCGAACAACATCAACCATCCGGAAAGCGAGCCGATGATCATCGGCCGCAATTTCCTCACGAAGATCAACGCCAACATCGGCAACTCGGCGGTGACGAGTTCGATCGCCGAAGAAGTCGAAAAAATGGTGTGGGCGATCCGCTGGGGCGGCGACACGGTGATGGACTTGTCGACCGGCAAGCACATCCACGAAACGCGCGAGTGGATCATCCGCAACTCGCCGGTGCCGATCGGCACCGTGCCGATCTACCAGGCGCTGGA
>DAIMZS010000011.1:20984-26506 GCA_036733825.1 Rudaea sp. | reverse complement strand
GGCGGTTTCGAAGTCGTGCAGAACCCGCCGCCCGCGCCGGCCGAGGACGCCAATGTCGGCGACGCGAACGCCGACAACGCCGCCGCGCAGCAGCCCGCGTGGCGTTCGCCGATCGGCGTGACCGGTTCCAACTGGGCCTTGGAATATGCCGACGTGCGCGAAGACCGCGTCGTTCTCTACGGCACTGCGTCGCGTTCGGTGAACGAATTCGTCTACCGCATTCGCGCGACGAATGCGGGCACGTTCGTCGTCCCGCCAGCGTACGGCGAGTCGATGTACGACCGCACCGTGCAAGCGCGGTCGCTCGGCACCAAGATCGAGGTCAAGAAGAAATAGGATGTCGTCAGAATTGGGGCAGGGTCCGCTGAGGCGCACCTTGCCTTTGGGATGAGTTGTCGTGAACGTCGCAGTCACATTCGTCAAGCGTTGGCAAAACTGGCTGATGGCGTTGTTGCTGTTGGTTCTGGCGCTGATCGGAATTCGCCTCTGGCCGCATCCGCCGCTGTCGCGACTCGCACCGAGCTCGACCGCGGTGTACGACGACCGCGGTCGGCTGCTGCGCCTGACGTTGGCAAGCGACGACCGCTATCGCCAATGGGTGCCGCTGGCGCAGATGCCGCCGGCGCTCGTGCAGGGCGTGATGCTGCACGAGGACGCCTGGTTTCGCTGGCATCCGGGATTCAATCCGCTCAGCCTCGCGCGCGGCGCGTGGGTGACCTACGTGCGCGGCGGCAATCGGCAGGGCGGGTCGACGCTGACGATGCAGCTCGCGCGCCTCGTCTATCGGCTCAATACGCGTACGCCGAGCGGCAAGATACGTCAGGTGCTGCGCGCGGTCGAACTGGAGCTGTGCTACTCGAAGGACGCGATTCTGGAGGCGTATCTCAACTACGCGCCGTACGGACGCAACATCGAAGGTGCGGGCGCGGCGAGTTTGATTTATTTCGACAAACCCGTGGCGCAGCTGACTTTGCCGGAGGCGTTGACGCTGGCGGTGATTCCGCAGGAGCCGAATCGAAGGGCGGCGAGCACGCTTCCCGCTCATCATCCCAGCGAAAGCTGGGATCCAGCTTTGTCCGATCCTAGTGAAGAGCAAGGGCAGAAGCTGGATTCCAGCTTTCGCTGGAATGACGAGCAAAAGAGCAAAGACGACGCGGATGTCATCAACTCACGCTTATTCGCCGCGCGTGCACGCCTGTTCAAACGCTGGCTCGTAAAACACCCCGAAGACAAGGCCGCGGCGTCGTTGATGCAACTGCCTCTGCGCTTGCGTTCGCCGTCGAACCTGCCGTTTCTTGCGCCGCATTTCGTCGAAGAGACGCTGGCGGATGCACGATTGACCGGCACGACCGCGCCGGTGCTGAACACGACGCTCGATCTCGACCTGCAGCGCGTGCTCGAACGCCAGGTGGCGATGCACGTCGAGCACAACGCCGACCGCGGCGTGCGCAACGCGGTCGCGCTGCTGGTCGACACGCGCGATCTCGGCATCAAGGCGCTGGTCGGTTCGGCGGACTATTTCGACAATACGATCTCGGGTCAGGTCGACGGCGCGCTGGCGAAACGCTCGCCCGGGTCGGCGCTGAAGCCGTTCATTTACGGCCTCGGCTTCGACCAGGGCGTGCTCCATCCGCAGACGGTGCTGCGCGACGTGCCGACCGCGTTCGGTCCGTTCGCGCCGGAAAATTTCGACGGGCGTTTCCTCGGGCCGGTGACGGCGACCGAAGCGCTTGTGCGCAGCCGCAACATTCCCGCGGTGTACGTCGCCTCGAAATTGAAGAATCCCGATTTCTACCAGTTCCTCAAAGATGCGGGCATCAGCCGCATGGCGAACGAGGATTTCTACGGCCTCGCCCTCGTGCTCGGTGGCGGCGAGGTGACGATGGAAGAACTCGCGCGGCTGTATGCGATGCTGGCCAATCGCGGCAGCCTGCAGCCGCTGCGCCGTCGCGCGGACGAACCGCGCGTCGACGGCGCGCGCGTGCTCAGCGAGGAAGCGAGCTTCATGGTGCTCGACATGCTGCGCCAGAATCCGCGTCCCGACGACACGCTGATCTCCCAGCCCGGCGGATTGCCGGTGTACTGGAAAACGGGCACGTCCTGGGGTTTCCGCGACGCGTGGACGGCCGGCATCGTCGGGCCGTACGTGCTCGTCGTCTGGGTCGGCAATTTCGACGGCAGCGGCAATCCGGCCTTCGTCGGCGTCGAGACTGCGGCACCGCTGTTCTTCCACATCGTCGATGCGTTGCGCGCGCGCGATGCGCAGATGCGCGAGCCGCCGCATGCGATGCCGAAGAATCTGAAGCGCGTGGAAATCTGTCTCGCCAGCGGCGATCTGCCGAACGCATGGTGTCCGCAGCGCGGCATGACTTGGTTCATTCCGGGCAAATCGCCGATTCGCGTGAGCACGGTGCATCGGCCGGTCGTCGTCGACACGCAGACGGGGCAGGCGGCCTGTCCGCCGTACGATCCGGCAAAAACGCGCACTGAGGTGTTCGAGTTCTGGCCGTCCGATCTGGCGAAAGTGTTCCGCCAGGCCGGCGTGCCGCGCCGCGCGCCGCCGGCGATTCCCGACTGCACGGCCGCGGCGGATGACGGCCAGGCGCCGCAGATCACTTCGCCCGTGCGCGGCGCGACGTACACGCGGCGTGCGAGCCGCGACGGTGAGGAACGCATCGCCTTCAATGCCACGGTTGATGCGAGTGCGCGCGAACTGTATTGGTTCGTCGACGAGGATTTCGTCGGCACGGCGAAGCCGGGCGAGGCGTTGTTCTGGCAGCCGGCCGCGCCGGGCGAGTACACTCTGCGTGCGGTCGACGATCGCGGGCGCACCGATTCGCGCCGTCTGCGCGTCGACGTGGTGCAATGATCTTGACGTCATTCCAGCGCAAGCTGGAATCCAGCTTTGGATTTTGTACGCGAACCGCGAAGAACTGGATCCCAGCTTGCGCTGGGATGACGAGCAAAACGCATTCGCATGATTTACTTCATTGAAGGAGCCAACGATGACCACCCTGGAAAAAGTCGTCTACACCGCCCACGCCACCGCCACCGGCGGCCGCGATGGCCGCGGCCGTTCGTCCGACGGCCGCATCGATGTCGTACTCAAGCCGCCGAAGGAAATGGGCGGCACGGGCGAGGGCGTGAATCCCGAGCAGTTGTTCGCCGTTGGCTACGCGGCGTGTTTCATCGGCGCGGTGAAGTTCGTCGCCGGCCAGGAAAAGGTGCAGGTACCGGCCGACACGACGATCGAGAGCGCGGTGAGCATCGGCCCGATTCCGAAAGGCTTCGGCATCGCGGTCGAATTGAAGATCTCGATGCCCGGCGTCGATCGCGACGTGGCGCAGCGTCTGGTCGAGCGCGCGCACAACGAGGTCTGCCCGTACTCGAACGCGACGCGCGGCAATATCGACGTGAAGATCACCATCGCCTGACCGCGTCGGGCCGCGTCGTCGACGCGGCCCGAATGCCGCCAACCTCGCGGGAGGCGCGACATGGAATACGAATACGATCATCTGATCGTGGGCGCAGGCATGGCCGCGGACGCGGCGGCGAAGGCGCTGCGCGACGCCGACGCGGCCGCGCGCATCGGCATCGTCGGCAACGAGAAGCATGCGCCGTACGAGCGGCCGCCGTTGTCGAAGGCGTTGTGGAAGGACGACAAGCCGGTCGAGTCGATCGATCTCGGTACGGCGAAAACCGGCGCGATGCTGCATCCTGGGCGCCGCATCGTCGCGCTCGATCGCAGTGCGCATCTTGCCACCGACGACCAGGGCGACGTCCATCGTTATCGAAAACTTCTGCTCGCCACCGGCGCGACGCCGCGGCGTTTGCCGTTCGCCGGCGAGCGCGTCATCGATTTCCGCACCCTCGACGACTATCTCGCACTGCGGCGCTACGCGGTGCCGGGGGCGCAAATCGCCGTGGTCGGCGCGGGTTTCATCGGCAGCGAGATCGCGGCGTCGTTGGCGGGCAAAGGATGCCAGGTCACGATGCTGTTTCCCGGCACGGGGATCGGCGCCGGACGCTATCCGCACAGTCTGTCGAATTTTCTCGGCGATTATTATCGCGAGCGCGGCGTGACTTTGCGCGCGGGCGTGCGCGTGATCGACGGCCGCAGCACCGACGACCGCGTCGATGTGACCTTGTCGGACGGCACGACCGTGCAATTCGACGCCGTCGTCGCCGGTTTGGGCGTGACGCCGAATACCGAGCTCGCACCCGCCGCCGGGCTCGCCGTCGACAACGGCGTCATCGTCGACGCGCAGTTGCGCACGAGCGATCCCGACATCTTTGCCGCCGGCGATATCGCGAATTTCCCGTGCGTACCGCTCGGCATGCGGCTGCGTGTCGAACACGAGAACGCGGCAATCAGCATGGGGCTTCACGCCGGGCGGAACATGGCCGGCGCCGGTGCGGCCTATACGATGCTGCCGTATTTTTATTCCGACCTGTTCGACCTCGGCTACGAGGCGGTCGGCTTGCTCGACGATCGCCTCGACGTCGTCGAGCAATGGACGCAGCCGTACCGCGAAGGCGTGGTCTATTATCTCGACGGCGGCCGCGTGCGCGGCGTGCTGTTGTGGAACGTCTGGGGGCAGGTCGATCCGGCGCGCGAACTGATCGCCGCGCCCGGTCTATTCGACGTCGAGAACGTTCGCGGTCGGCTGCCGCGGCCGATCTGAGCCGCAGCAGCCGCGTTCGCGGGACGGCTATTTCTTCTCGGCCGGCTTGTTGCGCGGATCGTCGGCCGGATTCACGTAGGTCATGTCGAACGGCCCGGTGGCGGAGATCTGGATGACCGCGCCGGTCTTGGTCGTCGCGAAATGATTGTGCTTCGCCGGAGCGACGACGAGCGAGCCCTGAGGCATCGGATGCAGCAGCTTCGGATCGAACTTGTCGCCCATGCCGAAGGCGCCGGCGCCGCTCACCACGCTGACGACCTCGTCGCTCGAATGCCAGTGCGCCGGCACGATGTAGCCCGGCGGCATTTTCACGCGCACGACGAACAATCCCGGCTTGCCGGGATCGCCGTACAGCACGGCCATTTTCGCGCCGGGCGGAAACGCCGGCGGCATTTCGCCCCATGGAACGTCGGCAGGGTTGAACAGGGTATGCGCCGGCTCGTCCGCGGCGGCGCTTCGGCACATCGCGGCGATCGACAGGCCCGATGCAATAGCGATCAACAAGACACGTTTCATAATCCACCTCCTCGCGTTGGAAGATGGAGAGGGTGCGCCGGATCATACTCCGGCGCGGTGAGGGTGGGGTAATGCGCGGGGCTGCGTATCCGGTCAGTTCAACGGGCTGAAAAACCGGTCGCCGCGCGGCTTGTACCAGCGGTCCGCATCGAGCGAATAGGCCACGCGGTGCGCACGGCCGACGATCGTTTCGCGCGCCACGACGCCGAAATAGCGCGAATCCTCGCTGTTGTCGCGGCTGTCGCCCATCATGAAATAGTGGCCCGCCGGCACCGTCACCGGGCCGAACGAACGCATCGCGCTGCGCCGCGGCAGGACCAT
>DAIMZS010000011.1:0-20884 GCA_036733825.1 Rudaea sp. | reverse complement strand
TTTTCACCTTCGGTGAGCCGAACGTTGGTGAACGGCACGCGCAGGCCGTAGGCCGCTTTGTCGACGAGGATGCGGTCGCCTTCGACGATGGTCGGGTTCATCGAACCGGTCGGCACGACCATCCAGTCGGCCACGGCCGAGCGGAACACGAGCATCAGGCCGAAGAACAGCAGCAGGGATTTGTTCGCGGCGATTTCGGCGAGCAGGCGGCGGGGCAGGGTCATGCGCGGACTCCTTGGATGTTCGTCGAAAGACTGTGCGCGCACGCGGATAGTTCCAGCCTATTTCCAGTTGCACGCGGCCGGCTGGTCGTTGCGCGTGCACGGGTAGGCGTCCTTGCCGGTTTGGGCGAATTCTTTGGGATCCACGCCCGGGAGGACCGCGCCTTCGTGAGTGTAGACGTGCTGGCCGTCCACGCCGAACGCGTAGTTGACGACGGCGAACGTCTTCGGATCGATGGTTTGCGGGAGTTTTACCAGTTTTCCGTCCCAGCTCGCATAGACGCATCGCGCATCGCGGTACCAGTAGCCGCCCGAGTCCAGCGATTCGAACGAACCGGGATCGCACGCGTGCAGGGCCTGCGTCTGAAAGTAGATATCGGTTTTATCGGCCGACCAATTGCCCTGCGTACCCACCCGGAAAGTGGCCAAGTCCACGCGAAACGGCCAGCCTTGGTAGTACGCAAATTGATCGTCCTTCGCGTAAGCGTAGTCAATCCACGCGAAGGCAGCCAACTGGACCGCGCTCGGCTGATGGGTAGCGTCAGCCCACACGGCGCGGCCGTTGTAGTAGATCTGCCGCTTGTCCTTGGCATAACCGCTGTGCAGAACGACAAAGGAGCCGACATCCGCACCCGGAATCGGATGCGCCACCTTGCCGCTGCCTTCGTCCCAAGTGACGAAGACCATTTGATTCCCTTCGCGCTGATAGCCCGTTCCGCAGGCGGCGAGAGGGATGGCGAGCAGCAAACCCGCCAACAAACGAATTGCGCTATGGGAACGATGTCGACGAGTCATAGCGAGCTCCCTGTCTCAAAGACATTCGCCGAATATTCTATAGCCGTTCCAGGCAGACGAAGAAGTGGCAATGCTGCAATGCGTCACTCGGCGCAACGTTTGGTTCCCTGCCGCGCATGATTTCCAAGAGCGGCGCGCCGCAGACGTATTCCACTGAACGGAATGCGTCAAATGGTATATCACACCGCCTCAAATATGCCCGCCGCGCCCATGCCGGTACCGATGCACATCGTCACCATGCCGTACTTCTGCTTGCGGCGCTTCAAACCGTGGAGCAGGGTGGCGACGCGAACCGCGCCGGTGGCGCCGAGCGGGTGGCCCAGCGCGATCGCGCCGCCGAGCGGGTTGATCTTGTCGGGATTCAGGCCGAGGTCGCGCGTCACTGCGAGCGCCTGCGCGGCGAAGGCTTCGTTGAGTTCGATCCAGTCGAGATCGTCCTGCTGGATGCCCGCCTGCTTGAGCACTTTCGGAATCGCGGCTTTCGGACCGATGCCCATCACTTCCGGCGGCACGCCGGCGACGGAGAAGCCGACGAATTTGGCGAGCGGCGTGAGGCCGTAGTCCTTGATCGCCTGCTCGCTGGCGAGCAGCACCGCGCCGGCGCCGTCGGACATCTGCGAGGAATTGCCCGCGGTCACCGTGCCGTTCGCGCGGAACACCGTCTTGAGCTTGGCCAGCACCTCGACCGTCGTGCCCGCGCGCGGGCCTTCGTCGTTCTTGATCATGCGCGTGTCGTCGACCGTGCCGCGCGTGGCGAGGTTCGGATAATGGTCGGCGAGCGCGTACGGCGCGATCTCGTCGTTGAATTCGCCCGCGGCCTGCGCGGCGAGCGCCTTGGCGTGGCTCGCGGCGGCGAACGTGTCCTGCTCTTCGCGCGTGACTTTCCACTGCTCGGCCACTTTCTCCGCGGTGATGCCCATGCCGTAGGCGATGCCGATGTGCTCGTTCGCGAAGATGCCCGGATTGAACACGGGATGGTAGCCCATCATCGGCACCATGCTCATCGATTCGGTGCCGCCGGCGAGCATCAGGTCGGCTTCGCCCAAACGGATGCGATCGGCAGCCATCGCCACGGCCTGCAGGCCGGACGAGCAGAAGCGGTTGACGGTGACGGCGGAGACGACGTTCGGCAAGCCGGCGAGCAGCACCGCGATGCGCGCGACGTTCATGCCTTGCTCGGCCTCGGGCATCGCGCAGCCGATGACGGCGTCGTCGATGCGCGATTTATCTATTTGTGGAAATTTGGACAATGTCGCATTGATCGCGAAGGCGAGCATGTCGTCCGGGCGCGTGTTGCGGAACACGCCGCGCGGGGCCTTGCCGACCGGGGTGCGCTGGGCGGCGACGATGTAGGCGTCTTGGATTTGTTTGGTCATGGGAATTCTCTCTATCTCGTCATTCCCGCGGTTTTTAACAGCCGAATGGCTGGTCAAGCGGGAATCCAGTTTTTGTTTTTTCCGAAGAGCTGGATCCCAGCTTTCGCTGGGATGACGGCTCAGTTTCTCAGCGGCTTGCCGGTCTTCAGCGTATGCACAATGCGCTCCTGCGTTTTCGGCGTCTGCGCGAGCGCGACGAAGTGGCCGCGCTCGAGATCGAGCAGCCATTGCTCGTCGACCTGCGAGCCGCGTTCGATCTGGCCGCCGCATAAGGTATCGGCGATGCGGCTGGCGACTTCCATGTCGTGCTCGGAGATGAAGCGGCCTTCGAGCATGTTGACGAGCGAGGCCTTGAACGTCGCCGCGCCGACATCGCCCGCGACGGTGATCTGGCGGTCGAGCAGCGGCGGACGCCAGCCCGATTCGTACAAGGCGCGTGCTTCGTTTTTGGCGACGTAGAGCAGTTCGTCGGCGTGGAAGACGACGACGTCGCTCGGGCGCAGCAGGCCGAGTTCCTTCGCTTCGAGCGCGGAGCCGGAGACTTTCGCCATCGCCACGGTCTGGAACGTGTTTTTCAGTTGCGTGAACACATCGCCTTCGATCGCACGCGCCGAGGCGCGCAGCGCGAGTTCCTTCAGACCGCCGCCGGCCGGCAGCAGGCCGACGCCGGCTTCGACGAGGCCGATGTAGCTCTCCAGCGCAGCCACCGTGCGCGCGCTGTGCATCTGGAATTCGCAGCCGCCGCCGAGCGCGAGGCCGCGGACGGCGGCGACGACGGGAACGAGCGAATGCTTGATGCGCATGCTTGTCTGCTGAAAGCGGTTCACGAACGCTTCGAACTCGTCGATCTTGCCCGATTGCAGCAGGGCAACGGCGCCGGCGAGATCGGCGCCCGCGCTGAACGGTTCGGAATCCTGCCAGATCACGAGACCCTTGAAATTCTTCTCGGCCTCGTCGATCGCGCGATTGACCGCCTCGACCACACCGGCGCCGAGCGTGTGCATCTTGGTCTTGAACGAGATCACGGCGATGTCGTCGTTGCCGAGCGTCCACAGGCGCGCGTCGTCGGTCTCGAACACGGTCGTGCCGCGATCGACTTTGGTGCCGATCGTGGTCTGCGGGAACAACTGGCGCGCGTAGACCGGCTCCGTCGAACGCGGCAGGTTTTTGTCCTGCGCCGCACTGTAGGAGCTGCCGTCGGGCTGATGCACGCCGGTGCGCTGCGGATCGAGCGCCCACGCCGGCAGCGGCGCTTTGCTCATGGTCTTGCCGGCGGCAATGTCTTCATTGATCCATTGAGCAACCTGAGCCCAGCCCGCGGCCTGCCACGTTTCGAGCGGGCCGAGCTGCCATCCGTAGCCCCAGCGCATGGCGAAGTCGATGTCGCGCGCGCTGTCGGCGATCTCGGCAAGGTGATAGGCGGAGTAGTGGAACAGATCGCGATGGATGCTCCACAGGAATTGCGCCTGTGGATCGCTCGACGCGCGCAGCTTGGCGAATTTCTCCGCCGGATTCTTGAGCTTGAGGATCGCGGCGACCTCGTCGCTGACCTTGCCGGTCTGCGCCACATAGTCGGCCTTGGCCGGATCGAGCACGAGAATATCTTTGCCGACTTTACGGAAGAAGCCCGCGCCGCTTTTTTGCCCGAGCGCTCCTTTCGCGACAAGTGCGGCGAGCACCGGGGGCGTCTTGAAGTATTCGCGCCACGGATCGTTCGGCAGCGTGCCGTCCATCGTGCCGATGACGTGGCCCATCGTGTCGAGTCCGACCACGTCGGCGGTGCGATAGGTGGCGCTCTTCGGATGGCCGATCGCCGGGCCGGTCAAAGCATCGACAACGTCGTAGCTGAGCTTGAACGCGTCGGTATGGTGAATCGTCGAAAGGATCGAGAACACGCCGATGCGGTTGCCGATGAAGTTCGGCGTGTCCTTGGCGTAGACGACGCCTTTGCCGAGCGTCGTGGTCAGAAAGGTTTCCAATCCGCTCAGGACGGCCGGCGCGGTTTTCGCGCATGGGATCAGCTCGGCCAGATGCATGTAGCGTGGCGGATTAAAGAAGTGCACCCCGCAGAAACGCTCGTGCAAGTGTTCGCTAAGAACGTCCGCCAAGCTATTGATACTCAAGCCGGAAGTATTGCTGGCGAGCACCGCGTTTTCGCCGACGTAAGGGGCGATTTTGGCGTAAAGGTCGCGCTTCCAGTCGAGCTTCTCGGCGATCGCCTCGATGATCAGGTCGCAGCCGCGCAATAGCTCCAGATGCTGGTCGTAGTTTGCCGGAACGATCGCGCCGGCGCGTGATTTGTCGGCGAGCGGCGAGGGCGAGAGTTTCTTCAGGTTGTCGATCGCCTTGAGTACGACACCGTTGGGATCGCCGTCTTTCGCCGGCAGATCGAACAGCACCGTATCGACGTCGGCGTTGACCAGATGCGCAGCGATCTGCGCGCCCATGACACCGGCGCCGAGCACGGCGGCTTTGCGGATGCGGAGGGGGAAGTTATTCATGAACTACCTCTGAAGAAAACGGATTTTGTTGAAAAGTGCGGCCATGGATGGCCGCTTTGTGATTTTCGCGATCATGGACGAGAGCAAAAACTATGACCGCAGGCCCGCGGCGGCGAAGTGAATGAGATGCTCGGCGGTGAGATCGCGATGCTGTTCCGCGCTGGCGCCGCGGCGCTTGATCGTGCCGAAATCGGCCATGGCGAACGTCAGGGCGCCGGTGATGATGTCCATGCGCCAGTACAGCTCCTGCTTGTCCAGATGCGGCAGCAGCGCGCTGAGCGCGTTGGCGAAATCGCGCAGCACGTGGCCGTAGTTGTCGTGCAGGAAGGTGCGCAGGCGTTCGTTCTGCTCCGCGTAGGTGCGCGCGAGGATGCGCACGAACGCGGTGCCGCCTTTTTCGTGAGTGGAGACGGCGAGCGCCGGGCGTATCCATGCGCCGAGCACGTCTTCCAATCGCGCCGGCGATTTCGCCAGCGCCGTGGCGAGCGCGTGCGCGCGATCGGCGTTGAGCTTGTCCAGGCGCAGGCGCAGCACTTCGTTGATCAAGTTTTCTTTCGAGCCGAAGTGATAGTTGACCGCGGCGAGATTGACCTGCGCCGCCGAGGTCACCTGGCGCAGCGAGGCGCCGGCGAAGCCGTGGCTCGCGAACAATTCTTCGGCGGCGTCGAGAATGCGCTGCTTGGTGGAAAAGAGTTCCGTGTTCATCGCGCGTCGCCTCCCACTGTGCCGTGCGTCGTCGCGGCGGTGGCCGCCGGACATCAAACGCTTGTTTGAATTTTAGGCACTCGCTGCGCGAGGGTCAATCCGCAGGCGGATGGATGCGCCGGAAGTCAATTTGCGACACGGTTCACATTCTCTGAAAGCCCTGCGACATGCCGTCAAGACACTTAAATTATTCAATGCAATCCTATAGAATCCGAAGGCATTTTTTCGGCAGCGCGCTAGCGCTTGCCGTGCAGCCGGCTCGACGGTGGGAATGACTGTGAGCCGCGGCGTATCGACCTTCATCACAATATCGGAGTCATCAGCAATGGCGCTGGAGCGCACCCTTTCCATTATCAAGCCCGATGCGGTCGCCAAGAACGTGATCGGCGAAATCTATTCCCGCTTCGAAAAGGCCGGCCTCAAGATCGTCGCCGCCAAATACAAGCAGCTCTCGCGTGCCGAAGCCGAAGGCTTCTACGCGGTGCACAAAGAGCGCCCGTTCTTCAAGGCGCTGGTCGATTTCATGATCTCCGGTCCGGTGATGATCCAGGCGCTCGAAGGCGAAGGCGCGATTCTCAAGAACCGCGACTTGATGGGTGCGACTGATCCGAAGAAGGCCGCGCCGGGCACGATCCGCGCGGACTTCGCGCAGTCGATCGATGCGAACGCGGTGCACGGTTCCGACGCGCCGGAAACGGCGGCGCAGGAAATCGCGTATTTCTTTGCCGGCACCGAGATCCATTCGCGTTGAACAAAGCGCGGTCCGCAGATAGACGCAGATGAACGCAGATAACAGCCAAAGACAAAGCAGATTTTTTTATCTGCGCTCATCCGCGTCCATCTGCGGACTATTGTCTTTGGCTCTTTCGGATGGGCTAATCTCGTGACGCAGCCCAAAGCCAACCTGTTCGACTACGACCGCCAAGGGCTGCGCGATCTGTTCGCGCAGCTCGGCGAAAAGCCGTATCGCGCCGAGCAGGTGATGAAGTGGATCTACCATCGTCACGTCACCGATTTCGCGCAGATGAGCGATGTCGGTAAAGCGCTGCGCGACAAGCTCGAGGCGGCGTGCGAAATCGCGCCGCCGAAAGTACTGTTCGAGAAGCAGGCCGCCGACGCCACCTACAAGTGGCTGCTCGGCATGGACGGCGGCAATGCGATCGAAACCGTGTTCATTCCGGAAGCGACGCGCGGCACGCTGTGCGTGTCTTCGCAGGTCGGCTGCGGCTTGAACTGCCAGTTCTGTTCGACCGCGACGCAGGGCTTCAACCGCAATCTCGCCACGAGCGAAATCATCGGCCAGGCGTGGACCGCGGCGAAACATCTCGGCAACGTGCCGCATCATCAGCGCAAGCTCACCAACATCGTCATGATGGGCATGGGCGAGCCGTTGCTCAATTTCGACAACGTCGTGCGCGCGATGAGCATCATGCGCGACGATCTCGGCCTCGGTTTGGCGAACAAGCGCGTGACGCTGTCGACCGCCGGCCTCGTGCCGATGATCGACAAGCTCGGCGAAGTCGCCGACGTCTCGCTCGCCGTGTCGCTGCACGCGCCGAACGACGAGCTGCGCACCGAAATCGTGCCGCTCAACAAGAAATACCCGATCGCCGAATTGCTCGCTGCCTGCCAGCGCTACGCCGCGCGCCGGCCGCGCACGACGATCACCTTCGAATACACCATGCTCAAGGGCGTCAACGACAAGCCCGAGCACGCGCGCCAGCTCGTCAAGCTGATGCGCCGCGTGCCGAGCAAGGTCAATCTGATTCCATTCAACACGTTCACCGGCACGCGCTTCGAGCGCTCGGACGAATCGACGATCCGCAACTTCCAGAAAATTCTGCTCGACAGCGACGTGCTGACGATGGTCCGCCGCACGCGCGGCGACGACATCGACGCCGCCTGCGGCCAGCTCAAAGGGCAGGTGCTCGACCGCACGCGCCGCAGCGCCGAATTCCAGCGCCGTATCGAAGCCGGAGCGCGCCATGCGGCGTAGCCCGCTGCGAGTGCGCAACGTGCTCGGCTGGATCGCCACGGCCGCTGCGGCCTGCGCACTTCTCGGCTGCGGGCGCGGTGCGGACGGCATCCGCCCGTACGCTCCCGAACAGCAGCATTCGAACCTCAAAGCGCAGGAAACGGCGGCGGATCGCGCGCGGCCGTTCATCCAGCTCGGGCAGAAATACATGGAGCTGGGCAAGCTCGAACTGGCCCAGGAAAACCTGCTCAAGGCATTGAATTACGATCCGAAGAGCATCGACGCGCACACGCTGCTCGGCACCCTCTATGACCGCGTCGGCGACCATCCGCAGGCATTGCAGCACTATCGCGAAGCCGCTGTGCTGGCGCCCAAGGGCGGCGTCGTGAACAACAACTACGGCATGTACCTGTGCAAGATCGGCCAGTACCCCGAGGCGCGCAAGTACTTCGAAATCGCCTTCGCTGACGGTTTCTATTCCGCCAAGGCCTCGGCCTATACCAATGCGGGCACCTGCGAGCTGCTCGGCAAGGGTTCTCTTGACCGCGCCGAATCGGATTTCCGCAGCGCCCTCGCGCTCGAGCCGAACAACGCGCAGGCGCTGTTTCAGCTCGCGAACGTCCTCTACCAGAAAAACGACTTCTTCAAGGCCCGGGCGTTCGTCCAGCGCTATGACGCGCTCGGCCAGCCCAACCCGGATGCTCTCCTGCTGGCGCGGAATATCGAAATTAAGCTCGGTCATGCCGACGCCGCACGGGATTATGCACAGCGTTTGCGGGACCAGTTCCCAGATTCGGAGCAGGCCCGCACTCTACAATCGCCGTCTTCGTAATGTCATGAGTCAAAGAAAAAATTCATCGCAAGGCGCACCTGAGGCCGATAAGCTTCGCGACCAAGCCGATCCGGGTGCCGTGTCCGAATCAACGGGGGTTGAACAGATGGCTTTCTTCGAGACCACGCCGGCGGCCGCCGCGGGCGCCAATGATGCTGCCGCGCCAATGGACGAAGCCGCGAGCGAGATCGTTCTTCCCGAAACCTACGACACGTCTGCCGAGCCTGAGCCCGAGCCCGAGCCGGCGGCGATGTTCACCGAGTTCACCGAATCGCTGGCCCAGCGCCTCGTCGCCGCACGCGACGCCCACGGCTGGAGCGTGGATCAGGTCGCGCGCAAACTGCACCTGCCGCTGCACGTCGTGCAGTGGATCGAAGCCGAGCAATACGACCGCGTGGGGCAGGGTGTCTACCTGCGCGGATATTTGAACAGCTACGCACGACTGGTCGGCGTGCCTGCCGATGCGGTCGAGTCGGTGCTGCGCGCCAAGGCGGCCCCCCCGCCGGAACTCGTTTCCACGGGCCGGATTTCGCATTCGCGCTATCTCGTCGAGCGTTATTCCGGCTCGGCGCTTTATCTCGTCCTGACCGGCGTGATATTCGTGCCGCTGGTGATGTTCGCGATGAATATGGGCGGCAGCGTCGGCTCGCGCCTGACTCCGCTCGATGCGCCGGCCCCCGCGGTGGTGTCCGGCGACACGGCCGATTCCGTCGCCACAGCTCCTGCATCCTCGACGGCATCGACGCAGACCGCCGCCGCGGACATTCCGCAGACCGCCGCGACAACGACAGCGCCCGCGGGCCAACCGCCGGCGCACACCGATGCGCCGCTGATGGCCTCGTTCACCATGGTGCCGACCCTGCCGGCCGCCGATGCCGCCAAGCCGGCCTCCGCCGCGGCGGGAACCGGCGAGCTGCTGCGCCTGAGCCTCGCCGAAGCGAGCTGGGTCGAGATCATCGACGTCGACGGCAAGCGCCTGGAGTATTCGACGCTGCCCGCCGGCACGGTCAAGGAGTATTCCTCCGACAAATCGCTGACGGTTCTGATTGGCAACACGGGCGGGGCCAAGGTCGAAGTCGACGGCAAGTTGCAGGACATCGTGCCGTATAATCGCGGCAACGTGGCGCGCTTCAAACTCGCGGCCGGCAGTCACACGATCGCCTCGGCCGCCGCCGAGCCGCACAGCGGCTGAGCGTCCGTCCGTTCCCCACCGTCCCCTGAACGGCGCCGCTTGCGCAGGCGCATCGGCGGGCGGTTCCTGATACCCTACGCGTTCCCGCGCGCGCCGGCCTTCCGCGGCCGCCGCGGCGCTTACGCCAACTCTTGCAAAAGGTACTCCGCAGCATGGCTTTCGATGTCTTGGACGAACACGAACAGGGCGAACTCGTCCGCAAATGGGTACGTGAGAATTGGCTGTCCATCGTGATCGGCATCGGCCTGGGCCTGATCCTGCTGTTCGGCTGGCAGCAGTGGCGCACGCACCGCGCCGGGCGCAACATGGACGCGGCCGTGCAGTACGACGCGCTCAGCAACGACATGACGAAGAAGGACTACGACGCGGCCAAGGCGATCGCGGCCAAGCTCAAGTCCGACTACGCCGGCACGCCGTACGCGGTGTTCGCCGCGATGCGCGAAGCCGATATCGCCACGCAGAAGGGCGATGCGGAAACCGCCTACGCCTCGCTCGATTGGGCCTGGCAGCACGCCGGCATCGATGCGTTGAAGGCCGTGGTCGGCGTCGACCTCGTCCGCGTGCAGCTCGCGCGCGGCAAGGCGCAGGAAGCGCTCGACCTGCTCGATAAATTGCCGAAAGGCGGTTTCGACGCGGCAGCGGCGGAACTGCGCGGCGACGCGCTCGCCGCCCTCGGCCGCAAGGACGATGCGCGCACGGCTTACGCCGACGCAATCGGCAAGCTCGATCCCGGCGCGCCGAATCGCAGCTTCCTGGAAATGAAACTGTCCGACCTCGGCGTCGCCGCGAAAGCGGAAGCGCCGGCCAAAACCGACGCGGAGAAGAAGAACTCATGAGCGCGATCTTCAACGCATCGCGCCTGCGCGGCGCAAGTCTCGTCCTGCTCGCCGTCGCGGTATCCGGCTGCGGCACGATCAAAGGCTGGTTCAACGACACCAAGAAAGAAAACATCGAGCCGCCGACGCCGCTCGCCGAAAACTTCACCCCGAGCATCTCGGTGCAGAAGGTGTGGAGCGAGCGCATCGGCAAGGGCGCGGAAAAGACCGGCGCGCGCATGCGTCCGGCCTATGCCGACGGCAAACTCTACGCCGCGAGCACGACCGGCGTGGTCGAAGCCTACGATGCCGTCACCGGCAAGACGCTGTGGAACAAACAGCTCGGCAGCCGCCGCGGCTTTTTGATCCACCGCGGTCCGAATTCGGTGCGCTGGGCCGGCGGCCCGACCGTCGACGGCGACCTGCTCGTCGTCGGCACGCTCGAAGGCACCGTGCAGGCGTTCAACGCCGGCGACGGCAGCGAGCGCTGGACCGCGCAGCTGACCTCCGAAGTGATTTCGCCGCCGGCGATCGGCGGCGGCATGGTGTTCGTGCGCACGAACGACGGCCACATCTTCGGCCTCGACCGCGGCGACGGTTCGCGCAAGTGGACTTACGACCGCGCCGCCGTGCCGTTGCTGAGCCTGCGCGGCAACAGCCCGCTCGTGTTCGCCGACGGCGTGGTCTATTCGGGCGAGGACAACGGCAAGGTCGTCGCGCTGCGCGCGACCGACGGCGCGCAGCTGTGGGAGCAGGTGCTCTCGCCCGGCGAAGGCCGCACCGAGATCGACCGCCTGCAGGACGTCGACGGCCAGATCACCGTCGCCGACAACACCGTCTACGCCACCGGCTACAAGGGCCAGACCGCCGCGCTGATCGCGCAGACCGGCCGTCCGCTGTGGACGCACGAACTGGCCGGCTACAACGGCGTCGCGCTGTCGGCCAGCCAGATCTACCTCACCGATCCGGACGCCAACGTCTACGCGCTCGACCTGCGCAACGGCAGTTCGCAGTGGAAGCAGGACGCGCTCAAGTACCGCTGGCTCGGCGAGCCGGCCGTGCAGGGCGATGCAGTCGTCGTCGGCGATCTCGAAGGCTGGGTGCACTGGCTGTCGATCAACGACGGCAAGCTGCTCGCGCGCGAGCGCATTTCCAAGGCGCCGATCCAGTCCGCGCCGGTCGTGGTCGGCGACATGGTCTACGTCGAGACGATCTACGGCGACATCGCCGCCTACCGCGTCGGCGGCAGCAGCAACAAATAGCCGTTTCTTTAGCCTCCCCCTTCAAGGGGGAGGTTGGAGGGGGATGGGGTTCCCTAAACCCCCAGCCAAACTCAAAACCATCCCCACCCAACCCTCCCTTTGAAGGGGAGGGCTAAAGCGTTGTCGCAGTCGTCGGCATCGCCTAATTCAGCGATACTCTGCGTATGCTTCCCGTCGTCGCCCTGGTCGGCCGGCCGAATGTCGGCAAATCCACCCTGTTCAATGCGCTCACGCGTACGCGTGACGCGCTGGTGCACGACCTGCCCGGGCTGACGCGCGACCGCCACTACGGCATCTGCCGCCTCGGCGCGCGCGAGTTCGTCATCGTCGACACGGGCGGCTTGTCCGGGGAGAAAGAAGGCATCGACGCGCTGACCGCGCGCCAGGCCGAGCTCGCGATCGAAGAAGCCGACGCGGTCGCGCTCGTCGTCGATGCGCGCGACGGTCTGTTGCCGCAGGACCGCAACATCCTCGCGCATCTGCGCCGGGCGAACAAACCGCTGCTGCTGATCATCAACAAGGTCGACGGCATCGACGAAGGCAATGCGCGCGGCGAATTCGCCTCGTTCGGTTTCGCCACGCCGGTATTGACCTCGTCCGCGCATAGCCGCGGCCTGCCCGAGCTGATCGCGCAGGTCGAAACGCATCTGCCCGCGGTCGATCCCGACGCGCTCGGCGCGGCCGATGCCGCCGACGAAGGCATCCGTGTCGCCATCGTCGGCCGGCCGAATGTCGGCAAATCCACGCTGGTGAACCGCCTGCTCGGCGAGGACCGCGTCGTCGTTTCCGACATCGCCGGCACCACGCGCGATTCGATCCGCGTGCCGCTCGAACGCGACGGCAAGCGCTACACGCTGATCGACACCGCCGGCGTGCGCCGCCGCGCGCGCGTCGAAGAAGCGGTCGAGAAGTTCTCGGTCATCAAGACTCTGCAGTCGATCGCCGCGGCGCACGTCGCCGTGCTGATGCTCGATGCGAAGGAAGGCGTGTCCGAGCAGGACGCGACGCTGATCGGCCACGTCATCGACGAAGGCCGAGCGCTCGTCGTCGCCGTGAACAAGTGGGACGGACTGTCGACCTACGAGCGCGAGCAATGCCGCAATTCGCTCGAACGCCGGCTCGACTTCGTACCGTTCGTGAAGCCGGTGTTCATTTCCGGCCTGCACGGCTCGGGCATGGCCGAGCTGATGCGCGCCATCGTGCGTGCGCACAAGTCGGCGACGCGCGAATTCGGCTCGTCCGAATTGACCAAGGCGCTGGAGCAGGCTTACGAAAGCTATCAGCCGCCGCTCGTGCGCGGGCATGCGCCGAAGCTACGCTTCGCCCATCCGGGCGGCACCAATCCGCCGACGATCGTGATTCACGGCAGCCGCACGCGGCATATCGCCGACAGCTATCAGCGCTATCTCGAGAACTTCTTCCGCAAGCGCTTCAAGCTCGAAGGCACGCCGATCCGCATCGCGTTCAAGGAAACCGCCAATCCGTTCGCCGGGCGCAAGAACGTGCTGACGGAAACGCAGGCGAAGAAGCGGCAGCGCATGATCCGCAATGCGAAGCGGCGCTGACCCGGAGTTTGCGGCGGCGATATTGGCCGGCGGCGAAGGCCGTCGGGTCGGCGGCAGCGACAAGGGTCTGCTGATGCTGCATGGCAAGCCGCTGATCGAGCGCGTTGCCGACGCGCTGCGCGTACAGGTCGGTGCAATCCTGATCTGCGCAAATCGGCATGCCGACGAATATGCGCGTTTCGGTCAGGTGATCAGCGATGCGATGCCGGGATTCCACGGACCGTTGGCCGGCATCGCCAGCGCGCTGGCCGCAACACCCTCTGCCTGGCTGCTGACCGTGCCGGTCGACGCGCCCGATCCACCGCGCGAGCTTGCTCAACGTCTGCACGCAGCCGCGATTGCCGCCGATGCGAAGGCGGCCGTCGCCCACGACGGCGCGCATCGGCAACCGCTGTTCGCGCTTTATCGCCGCGATCTCGCGCCGAGCGCGGCGGCGGCGCTGGCGGACGATCTGCCGGTGTATCGCTGGCAGGACACGATCGGCGCGGTCGAGGTGGATTTTTCCGCGCAGGCGCCGGCGTTCGCGAATCTGAATACACTGGACGATATCCGCGACTGGGAACGGAATCATGCAAGCTGAGGCGCCTACGTTTCCGACCGGCCTGAGTCTCGCGGACGCGCAAACACGCATCCGCGCGATTGCGACGGAGCGTGCCCTGGCGGCCGAGCCGGCGGCGCTCGAATCCGCGCTCGGCCGCGTGCTGGCGGAAGATATCGTCGCGCCATTCGACGTGCCCGGCTTCGCCAATTCGGCGATGGACGGCTATGCGCTGCGCGGCACTGAGCTCAGCGCGGGCGCGGCGACCCGCCTGCGTCTGATCGGCGTGATTCTCGCCGGCGGCGCCGAAGCCCCGCGCGTCCAGCCGGGCACCTGCGTGCGCATCACTACCGGCGCGCCGTTGCCGGCCGGCGCCGACACCGTCGTGATGAAAGAGAACACGCGCGTCGACGGCGAGGCGATCGTCATCGAACCCGGCACGCCGACCGGCGCCAACGTGCGCCCTGCGGGCGAGGACTACCGCGCCGGCGACCGCGCGTTGACCGCGGGCACGGTGCTGGCGCCGGCGCACCTCGGCGTGCTCGCGTCGTTCGGCCGTAATAACGTCAGCGTCGTGCGCAAGCCGCGCGCGGTGCTGTTGACCACGGGCGACGAACTTGTGCCGCCCGGCGATCCGCTCGGGTTCGGCCAGATCCATGACTCCAATCGCTACAGCCTCGGCGCATTGCTCGAAGAGCATGGCGTCGAGGTGATTCGGCACGAACGCCTGCGCGATGATCCTTCCGCGCTGCGCGATGCGCTACGCCGCGCGGGCGGCGACGCCGACATCGTGGTCACCAGCGGCGGCGTCTCGGCGGGCGAAGCGGATTATCTGCCGCGCCTGCTCGCCGAGATCGGCCAGGTGCATTTGTGGAAGGTGCGGATCAAGCCGGGCATGCCGTTTCTGTTCGGCGGCGTCGGCCAGGCGCTGGTGTTTTCGCTGCCGGGTAATCCGGTGTCGGGCGTCGCCACGTTTCTCGCCTTTGCCCGGCCGGCGCTCGAGGCGATGACGCGTCGTCGCGTGCGCAGCGCCGCGTTGCGCGCGCGTCTTGCCCAGGCGGTGCACAAGACGCACACGCGCACCGAATTCCTGCGCGCCGCACTTGCCTGCGACGATTCGGGCACACTGCACGCCACGCCATTGCGAAAGCAGGGTTCGGGACAGTTGCGCAGCGTCGCCGAAGCCGATGCGCTGATCGTGCTGCCCGAAGCGGCGCAGGAATACGCCGCCGGCACCGTGGTCGAGGTGCTGCCTCTGCCGGGCTGGGCTTGAACCGCGCCGACTGGAGGCGCATATCCCGACGATGATCGACAGCATCGACGAAATCTCTCCGAGCGAAGCCGCGATGCGGCAGGCGCGCGGCGCACTGCTGATCGACGTGCGCGAGGACGACGAGCGCGCCGGCGGCATGCCGGCCGGGGCGGTCGGCGTGCCGCTCGCAGAAATTGCGGCGCGCATCGTCGGTATCGAAACGCAGTATGAGCGCGAGATCCTGACGATCTGTGCCAGCGGCAAACGTTCGCTGCGCGCCGCGCACGCGCTGCGCGATCTCGGCTACACGAATCTCGCCTCGGTGGCCGGCGGTTTCCTGCGCTGGAACGCGGAAGGCCTGCCGCTCGCCGACGGCGGCCTTGGCGCCGACGCGCTCGAGCGCTACTCGCGCCACCTGCTGCTGCCCGAGGTCGGCGTCGCGGGGCAGGCGCGGTTGACGCAGGCGCGCATCGCGCTGATCGGTGCGGGCGGCCTCGGCTCGCCGGCGGCGTTCTATCTCGCCGCGGCCGGTATCGGCCATTTGACGCTAATCGACGATGACGTGGTCGACAAATCGAATCTGCAGCGCCAGATCCTGCACATCGACGCGCGCGTCGGCATGGCAAAGACCGAGTCCGCATCGATTGCGCTGCGTGCGCTCAATCCGTCGGTCGAATTGCGCACGAACAAAACGCGCCTGCTCGCCGACAACGTCGAAGCGCTGATCCGCGATCACGATGTTGTGATCGACGGCGCCGACAATTTCCCGACGCGCTATCTGCTCAACGCGGCGTGCCGGCAATTGCAAATTCCGCTGGTGTACGGCGCGGTGCATCGCTTCACCGGACAGGTCAGCGTCTTCGATTCGCGCGACGCGGCCTCGCCGTGCTACCGCTGCCTGTTTCCCGAGCCGCCGGCGGCGGAAGATGCGCCGAACTGCGCCGAAGCCGGCGTGCTCGGCGTGCTGCCGGGCATGATCGGCCTGCTGCAGGCGACCGAGGCGATCAAGCTCGTGCTCGGCATCGGCGCGCCGCTGACCGGCCGTCTGCTGTGCTACGACGCGCTCGCCGCGGCGTTCCGCGAACTGCGTCTGCCGCGCGATCCGCAGTGCCCGGGCTGCGGCGAGCATGCGATCTTCCGCGGCTACGAAGACGTCGCGCAAATCTGCGCATCTTTGTAGAGGCTATCCGACGCTGCGCCGCGCAGCCGGGGCGGTGACCGCATAGACCGCCGCATCGATCGCGCGGCCGTGCACGGTCAATTTCCCGCTCGCCAATCCTTCGAAGCGCGAACCGGTTTTCTCGGCCACGCGCCGGCTCGGGCGATTCGCCGCGCCGCAGACGATCTCGATGCGGGTGAGCTTGAGGTATTCGAATGCGTAGCCGATCGCCAGGCGCGCGGCCTGCGTGCCGACGCCGCGGCCCTGGTAGGACTGACGGATCCAATAGCCGAGATTGGCCGTACGCTGATCGTGGTCGAGTTTGCTGAGACCGACACCGCCGAGATAGTCGCCGCTGGTGGCGTCGACGACGGCGAACGCGAACATGTCGGCCGTGTCCCAGCTCGCGGCCGTGTGCGCGATCCATGCCTGCGCCTCGGCGGGACCGTAGCCGTTGCTGCACCAGTCCAACCACGCGCCGACCGTGGCGATCGATTCCTGCACCGCCTCGACGATGCCGGCGGCGTCCTCGGGCTGATACTTGCGGATGCAGATGCCGTTCGTCTCGCGTTCGGTCGGCAGGAATTTTGTATCGATATCCGGCATTTCAGTGCGCCTCGCGCTGGGCGCGTTCAAAAGCCGCGATTTGCTCGGGCGTCGCCGCGGTCTGGTGCTTGGCCTTCCACTGCTCGAACGGCTCGCCGTAGATGCGCTCGCGCGCGGCTTCCTTGCTCAGTTCGACGCCGCGCTCGGCGGCCGCCTCACGGTACCAGTCGGCGAGGCAGTTGCGGCAAAAGCCCGCGAGCGTCATCAGTTCGATGTTCTGCACGTCGGGGCGTTTGTCGATGAGGTGTTGAAGCAAACGCCGGAATGCGGCGGCCTCCAGTTCGGTGGTTTTTGATGCGGACACGGCGTTCTCCTGCGGCACCCGTCATGTTAGCGCGATTGAGCCGTGCCCGAGCAACCGCGATAATGCAGCTCTTTGAACCGGATCACAAACGCATGACTGCGAAGATTCTCGACGGCAAACGCATCGCCGACCGCCTGCTCGACGATTTGCGCGCCGAGGTCGGGCAGCGCCGCGAGCGCGGGCTGAGCCTTCCCGGGATCGCGGTCGTTCTCGTCGGCGAGGATCCTGCCTCGAGCGTCTACGTGCGCAACAAACGCCGCGCGTGCAAGCATGCGGGTTTTCATTCGCTCGATTTCGATTTGCCGTCGACGACGACGCAAGCCGAACTCGTTCGCCTCATCGACGATTTGAATGCCGATCCGAAGGTGCACGGCATTCTCGTGCAGTTGCCGCTGCCGGCGCAGATCGATGCGCACGAGATCGTCAACCGCATCGATCCGCGCAAGGACGTCGATGGCTTCCACCCCGAAAATATCGGCCGGCTCACGCTGCGTCAGCGCGGCCTGCGTCCGTGCACCTCGAAAGGCGTGATGACGCTGCTGGCGAATACCGACCGGCCCGTGCGCGGGCAGAATGCCGTCGTCGTCGGCGTATCCAATCACGTCGGCCGTCCGCTCGCGCTCGAGCTGCTGCTCGCCGGCTGCACGACGACGACTTGCCACAAGTTCACGCGCGATCTGCCGGCGGTGATCGCCTCGGCCGACATCGTCGCTGTCGCCGTCGGGCGGCCGGGCCTGGTGAAAGGCGAGTGGATCCGGCCCGGCGCGGTCGTGATCGACGTCGGCATCAACCGCCTTGCCGACGGCAGCCTGGTCGGCGACGTCGAGTTCGCCGCCGCGGCCGAACGCGCGTCGTGGATCACGCCGGTGCCGGGCGGCGTCGGGCCGATGACCGTGGCCACGCTGATGCAGAACACGCTCGAAGCCGCGCAGGCCGCGGACTTCGGCAACTGAATCGCGCCTGACGCGGCGGCCTGGTGCAAGATTTGATCAATGAGCGTGCGTTAAAATCCGCTTTCGAACCGATTTACCCTGCTTGAAAATGCCTCATCCATTATCACGCCTTCGTTTTGCGTTGCTGCTCTGCGCCTGCCTGACCAGCGCCTGCAGCAGCGTGGTGCGCCGTGCGACCACGCAGTTCAGCGACTCCCTCACCACCGCCGTGCTCGACCAGGACGATCCCGAAATCGTTCGCAACGGCCTGCCGTCGTATCTGCTGCTGATCGATAGCCGCATCGCGAGCAATCCCGCCGATGCCGACACGCTGCTCGCCGGTGCGAAACTGTACGGTGCCTATGCTGGCGCCTTCGTCGACGACGCCGAGCGCGCGCAGCGCCTCGCAGGCCGCGCCTACGGCTACGCACGTCGCGCGCTCTGCCTGCGCGAAAAAGCGCTGTGCGACTCGCTCGATGCGCCTTACGAGAAATTCGACGCGGCGCTCAAGCAGGCCGACGCGAAAGATATCGCGACGCTGTATGGCTTCGCCGCCGCCTGGGCCGGGCGCATTCAGGTCAACAGCGGCGACTGGAACGCGATCGCCGATCTGCCGAAGCTGCAGGCGCTGCTCGCGCGCTGCTACGAGATCGATCCGCGCTATGACGGCGGCGGCGCGGCGCTGTACCTCGGCGTCGTCAATTCGATCCGGCCGGCCTCGCTCGGCGGCAAGCCCGACGAAGGCAAGAAGTGGTTCGACAAGGCGCTGGAATTGTCCGGCGGCAAGAATCAGATGGTGCGCGTGCTCTACGCGCAGTTCTACGCCCGCCTCGTGTTCGATCAGGAGTTGCACGACAAGCTGCTCAATGAAGTGCTCGCCGCCGATCCGGCCGCGCCGCGGTTGACGTTGATCAATACCTTGGCGAAGAAGAAGGCGAAAGCGCTTTTGGCGTCAGGTAAGGATTTCTTTTGATCGTCATTCCAGCGGAAGCTGGAATCCAGCTTTGGCTGTGAATCGACGAAGCTCAAGAGCTGGATCCCAGCTTTCGCTGCGATGACGAGCTCAGGTAATTTTTGGAGAAGTATACAAATGAAAAAGATATTCTTAGCGTCGATTCTTTCGCTGGCATGCATCGCCGCCAACGCCGCGCCGATCAAGATCGCCACGGTCGCCCCCGACGGCACGGCGTGGATGAAGGAAATGCGCGCCGCGGCCGAGGCGGTGAAGACCAAGACCGCCGATCGCGTCGAGATCAAGTTCTATCCGGGCGGCGTGATGGGCGACGACGCCACCGTGCTGCGCAAGATCAAGATCGGCCAGCTGCAGGGCGCGGCGTTCACCGGCGGCGAGGCCGCGCTGATCACGCCCGACGCCAACGTCTACAGCCAGCCGTTTCAGTTCCGCACCGAGGAAGAAGTCGACAAGGTGCGCGCCAAGGTCGATCCGTTGGTCAAGGCCAGCTTCGAGAAAGCCGGTTTCGTCGCGCCGGGCATCGCGGGCGGCGGCTTCGCCTATCTGTTCAGCGTCAACGAGATTCACGACAGGGACAGCCTGAAGGCGTCGAAAGTGTGGGTGCCGCAGGGCGACCACGTCGCCGAGACCGCGTTCAAGGCCGCCGGCGTCACGCCGATTCCGCTGCCGATCGCCGACGTCTACACCAGCCTGCAGACCGGCCTGATCGATGCCGCGGCGAGCACGACGGCGGGCGCGATCGCGTTCCAGTGGCACACGAAGGTCAAGCACATGCTCGACCTGCCGCTGATGTACGTGATGGGTTTTCTCGCGATCGACAAAAAGGCGTACGACGCGCTGAGCGCGGACGACAAGAAAGTGCTCGACGAGGAGATCGGCGCCGCCTTCACGCGCATCGAGAAAGGCGCGCGCGCGGACAACGCGCAGGCGCGCACTGCGCTGCAGGGTCACGGTGTCGCGATCACGCCGCAGAACGCGGACGAACGCAAAACCTGGGACGCGATTGGTCTGGACGCGCGTAAGAATCTCACCGGCGCCGGCGGCATTTCGCCCGACCTCGCCGCGGCGGTGAACAAAGCGCTCGACGACGCGCGTAAATGACCGATTGGGCGCGCTGGCTGCATCGGATCGAGAACGGCGTCCTCACCGTTCTCGTGCTGATCCTCGTCGCGCTCGCGGGCGCGCAGATCTTCATGCGCAATGCATTCGGCGGCGGGTTTTCCTGGGCCGATCCGTTCCTGCGCACGCTGGTCGTGTGGACGGCGATGCTCGGCGCGCTCGCCGCGGTGCGCGACGACAAGCACATCGCCGTCGACGTGCTGCAGCGTTTTTTGCCGCCGCGCGCACAGCGCGGCGCGCGCATCGTGACGCTGCTGTTCGCCGCGGCGATCTGCGCGATGCTGGCCTGGTACGGCGCGAATATGGTCGGCATCGATTGGGACGGCGGCGCGAAATCCGATTTCGGCCTGCCGAATTGGCTGCTCGAAAGCATTCTTCCGCTCGGCTTCGGTCTGATGGCGGTGCGCTTCGTGCTGCGCGCGTTCGCGGCGCCGACGCACACACACGGAATCACGCCCGAGTTGCTGCATGATCCCGGCCCGGCGGCGGGCGCGGGTTCTGCCTCTCGCCGCGACGGCGGGCAGGGGAGCGACGCGCGATGATCTGGCTGATCGTGGGTGCTCTGCTCGTGCTCGCCGCGCTCGGCGCGCCGCTGTTCGCGTTGATCGCGGCGATTGCGCTGCTCGGTTTCGCCGCGTCCGGACAGCCCGGCACGGCGGTCGCGATCGAGTTCTACCGGCTCGCCGACATGCCGGCGCTGATCGCGATTCCGCTGTTCACGCTGGCCGGATACCTGCTCGCGGAAAGCCAGGCGCCGCGCCG
>DAIMZS010000010.1:25461-27255 GCA_036733825.1 Rudaea sp. | reverse complement strand
CATCCGCGGATGAACGCGATTGTTCGCCGGCGAACGCCATCGAAGCTGCCGCGGCGAACCAAGAAGCAAACCTCAAGGAAGTCCTTTGAAGAAGAAAAAAAACGCCGCGCCGAAACGCGGCAAACCAGACGCGAAGCTGCCGGGCTGGCTGCCCGACGTGGCGAACGCCGCGGCTGCGCCGAAGCGCGGCGCGAAAACGGCGTCGAAGCGCCCCGGCTTTCTGCCGGAATTTCCCGCGGCTGCGCAAAGCAAGCCGCCGAAAAGCAGCAGCAAGACGAGCGCACCGCCGAGCACCAAACCGGGCAAGCCGGCGCCCGTGAAATTTCCGGGATCGAAGGCGCCGAAGAAAAAAGCCGCGTTCGACCCGCACGCCGAGCGCGAAGCGCAGCGCTACGAATTTCCGATACCGAGCCGCGAGGCCATCCTCGCGCATCTCGCCGATTACGGCCCGCTGTTGACGGCCGAAGAATTGGCGCACGGCCTGGGTCTGCGCCATCCGCGCGACGTCGAGGCGCTGACCAAACGCCTGGCGGCGATGCTGCGCGACGGTCAGCTGCAGCAGAACCGGCGCGGCGGCTACGGCGTCGCCACCAAGCTGGATCTGATTCCCGGCTCGATCATCGCCAACGCGGAGGGTTTCGGTTTCCTGCGCCCCGACGCGGGCGGCGACGACGTTTATCTGTCGCCGGCCGAAATGCGCAAAGTGCTGCACGGCGACCGCGTGCTGATCAGCATCGTCGGTGTCGACCGGCGCGGCAGAAAGCAGGGCGCGATCTGCGAAGTGCTCGAGCGCCGCGCCACGCGTCTAGTCGGCCGCATTGTCGTCGAGAACGGCGTCGTGCTCGTCGCGCCGGACGACCGGCGCATGCACCAGGACATTCTGATTCCGCCGGGCAAGGACCGCGGTGCACGCTCCGGCCAGATCGTGGTCGCCGAGATCACCCAGCCGCCGACCGCGCAGCGCGGACCGATCGGCGAGGTGGTCAGCGTGCTCGGCGAGCGTCTTACGCCGTCGCTGATCGTCGAGATGGCGATCGCGGGGCACGGTTTGCCGCAGGAGTTTCCCGAGGCGACGCTGCGCGAAGCCGCGCAGGTCGAGCCGCAGGTCACGCGCGCGGAAACCGAAGGCCGGGTGGATTTGCGCAAGCTGCCGCTGGTGACGATCGACGGCGAAGATGCGCGCGATTTCGACGATGCCGTGTTCGCCGAGAAAACCGCCGGCGGATTCCGTCTCGTCGTCGCCATCGCCGACGTCTCGCACTACGTGCGCCCCGGCGCCGCGCTCGACGACGAGGCGCAGAAGCGTTCGACGTCGGTGTATTTCCCCGGCTTCGTTGTGCCGATGCTGCCGGAGACGCTGTCGAACGGTATCTGTTCGCTCAATCCGAAAGTCGAGCGCCTGTGCATGGTCTGCGATATGCACGTGGGCTACGAAGGCGAGGTGGCGAAAGCCAAATTCTATCCCGCGGTGATGCGCTCGCACGCACGCCTAACCTACACGCGCGTGTGGCAGGCGCTCGGTGAGAACGATGCCGACGCGCGCGCCGAACTGGCCGACGTGCTGCCGCAGCTCGAAACGCTGCATCAGCTGTATCAGATTCTGTCGAAGGCGCGGCAGCGCCGCGGTGCGATCGATTTCGAGAGCACGGAAGTGAAATTCCGCCTGGCCGCATCCGGCGAAGTCGTGCAGCTCGGCGCGGAGCCGCGCAACGACGCGCACAAGCTGATCGAGGAATGCATGATCGCGGCGAACGTCGAGGCGGCGAAGTTCCTCGACAAGGCGAAGATCCCCGC
>DAIMZS010000010.1:21634-25361 GCA_036733825.1 Rudaea sp. | reverse complement strand
GACGTCGACGAGCGCTACAAATGCGCGTGGATGGAGAAGCACGTCGGCAGCGAGTTCGACGGCATCGTGTCCGGCGTCACCTCGTTCGGGTTGTTCGTCGAACTGACCGAGTCGCAGGTGTCCGGCCTCGTACACATCACCCAGCTGCCGAACGACTACTATCACTTCGACCCGGTGCGCCACTTGCTCAGCGGCGAGCGGCGCGGTTTGCAGTTCCGTCTCGGCGATGCGGTACGCATCCAGGTGCTGCGCGCGAGCATGGAGGACCGCAAGATCGATTTCCGTCTCGTGCACAAGCAGGAGGCGCCGAAAGCGCAAGCTGTGCAATTCGAACCGGCCAAATCCAAAAAGAAACGCAAATGAGACTGATCGCAGCGATATCGCACACAGCTGGAAGGGCACCCCCTTCCGGCTGCCGTCACCTTCCCCCGCTGCGCAGGGGAAGGAATTCAACTCGCAATGCTCTTGTTCTTTCCTTCCCCTGCGCAGCGGGGGAAGGTGCCCGAAGGGCGGAAGGGGGCGGTTTTCAATGAGCGGCGAACTGCTGTTCGGAATCAACACCGTCGAGTCGGCGCTGAATCACGACCCGAAGAACATCCTCGAGCTCTACATCGAGATCGACAGCCACAACACGCGGCTCAAGGAACTCTCCGAGCGCGCGCGCGATCTCGGCGTGAAGCCGCATGCGCGCCCGCGCGATGCGCTCGACAAGATGACCGGCGGTGCACGCCATCAAGGTGCGGTCGCGCGTTATCGCGCGCCGCCGCCGCGCACGGAGAAGGAACTCTACGACCTCGTCGATCAGGCGCAGAACGATACGCTCATTCTCGTGCTCGACGGCGTGACCGATCCGCACAACCTCGGCGCCTGCCTGCGCTCGGCCGAAGCCGCGGGCGTCACCGCCGTCGTCGTGCCGAAAGACAAGGCCGCGGGCATCACGCCGACCGTGCGCAAGGCATCAAGCGGCGCCGCCGATCGCGTGGCATTTTTCGCGGTGACCAATCTCGCGCGCACGCTGAAGGCGCTGAAGGAAAAAGGCGTTTGGCTGGTCGGCCTGGCCGGCGAGGCGGGGCAGGATTTCTACAAGCTCGACTTGAAAGGTCCGCTCGGCATCGTCATGGGCAGCGAAGGCGAGGGCATGCGCCGGCTCACCGGCGAGGCCTGCGATTTCCTCGCCCAAATCCCGATGCGCGGTGGTGTGGAAAGCCTCAACGTGTCGGTCGCGACCGGCGTGGCCCTGTTCGAAGCGCTGCGTCAGCGCGCGACATAGGCAGGAGTAGGGACATGGCATGGCACGATTGGGTGGGACTCGCTGGCGTCATCGTCACCCTGACGGCGTTCCTGCTTCTGCAGGCCGGCCGGCTGCACGGCACGGGTTTCATCTATCAGGCGATGAACGCGCTCGGCGCCGCGGCGGTGGTGCTGTCGCTGTTCTTCAACTTCAATCTGTCGGCGTTCATCGTCGAAGCGGCGTGGGTCGCGATCAGCATCTACGGCATGGTGCGCGGCTGGCGTCTGCGCCAGATGGAGTGAAGCCGATGGCTCGCTACGTGGCGTTTCTGCGCGGCGTCAGTCCGATGAATGCGAAAATGACGGATTTGAAGCGCTGCTTCGAAAACGCCGGCTTCACCCGCGTGAAGACGGTACTTTCCAGCGGCAATGTCGTATTCGACGCGCGCACCGCTTCGGAACTCGCGCTCGCGCGCCGCATCGAAGCCGCCATGGCGAAGGAGCTTGACCGCACGTTCCATACGATCGTGCGTTCCACCGATGCGCTTCTCGAACTGATCGAGGCGGATCCTTACGCGAGCTTCCGCCTGCCGGCGAATGCGAAACGGGTGGTCACCTTCCTGCGCGAACCGTACGAATCGCCGCCGCGGCTGCCGTTGGAAAAAGAAGGGGCGCGCATTCTCGCCGTCCGCGGCGCGGAAATTTTCACCGCGTACGTGCCGCAGCCGGGCAACCCGGTTTTCATGGCTCTGATCGAGAAAACTTTCGGCGCGCAGATCACGACGCGCACCTGGGACACGGTGAAGAAGTGCGCCGCCGCCTGAGCAACGGCGCACGTAGCGTTACGCTTCGTCCGTGCCTTCGTTGACGCCTTCGAACAGGAAGGTCGACAGATAGCGCTCACCCGTATCGGGCAGCATCGCCAGGATTACATCACCCGGTTTGGCCTGCTTGGCGACTTCGAGCGCCGCGGCGAACGTGCCGCCGGAAGAAATGCCGCAGAAGATGCCTTCCTCCTTGGCCAGCGCACGCGCGGTGTCGCGGGCGACGACTTCGTCGACCGGCAGAATCTGGTGCGCGACGTTCTTGTTGAGCACGGCGGGAACGAAATCCGGCGTCCAGCCCTGGATTTTGTGCGGCTTCCATTCCTTGCCCGAAACGAGTGCGGCGCCGGCCGGCTCGGTCAGCACGATCTTGGTGTCGGGACGCGCCAGGCGGATCACTTCGCCCGCGCCCGTCGCCGTGCCGCCGGTGCCCCAGCCGGTGACGAACCAGTCCAGGCGTTTGCCGGCGAAATCCTGCACGATCTCCGCGCCGGTCGTGTTGCGGTGGAACGAGGGGTTCGCTTCGTTCTCGAACTGGCGCGCGAGGAAGGCGCCGTGCTTTTCCGCATATTCGCGCGCCATGCGCACCATGCCCGATCCGCGTTCGGCGGCCGGCGTCAAAATCACTTTTGCGCCGAACGCGCGCATCAGCTTACGCCGCTCGATCGAGAAGGTTTCGGTCATGAAAGCGACGAACGGATAACCCTTCGCCGCGCACACCATCGCGAGCGCGACGCCCGTGTTGCCGCTCGTGGCCTCGACCACGGTCTGGCCCGGTTTGAGCGTGCCCTTGGCCTCGGCGTCGAGAATGATCGCGAGGGCGAGACGGTCTTTGACCGAGCCGCCGGGATTGAACGCTTCGACCTTCACGTACATCTCCACGCCCGGCGGCGCCAGGCGGTTGATGCGCACGATCGGTGTGCGGCCGATGGTCTCGAGGATATTGCTGTAGATCATGGCGGGCTCCTGTTCCGGGGGCAGACGATCAGTATAGACGGTTATATGTCCGGCGGATTCCGCTTCCCTGGCGACGAAAAGTGCATAACCTTATTCCCGGAACGAGAGCAGGGCGCAGCGCCCTCGGCCGTTCGATTTACAATGCGGACTTTGTCCTAGCCCGAGCCGACCTGCGCCGCATGCAAACCGCGCCAGAATATCTTGCGAACGTCGCGCTGCGTGGCGAAACCCACGGCGTGCGGCGTTTCGGCCTGGACGCCTGGCGGGCATCGGCGATTCTGCTGGTCCTGGTCGGCCATGCGAGCTTCTTCTTCCTGCCGCTCACGCGCGAGCTCGACGTCTGGTACAGCCTGGCGTTTCTCGGCGTCGAGCTGTTCTTCGTATTGAGCGGCTTTCTGATCGGCGGCATTCTGATCGGCGAATTTCGCAGCGGCACGTTTCGCCTTAAGCAATTCTGGACGCGGCGCTGGCTGCGCACGCTGCCGAATTATTTTCTGTTTCTCGCGCTGAACATCGTGCTCTACCGCGCCATGTTCGGCGTCTGGCCGCAGTTCGGGCTGTTCGTCGTGTTCCTGCAGAATTTCGCCTGGCCGCATCCGCCGATGTTTTCGGAAGCGTGGAGTCTGTCGATCGAAGAATTGTTTTATCTGATAGCGCCGCTCGCGACCTTGGCGGTCGGAAGAATGACGAAATGGCGCGGCGGCGTGTTCGGCTGG
>DAIMZS010000010.1:18789-21534 GCA_036733825.1 Rudaea sp. | reverse complement strand
TTGCCGTGGAAACCGTCGACGCCGGCGGAATGTCTGCTCGGCGCCGCGGTGTTCGTCGCGCTGTCGATTTCCTGCGCGGCGTTCGTCTATCACTTTTTCGAACGGCCGATCCTGCGCTGGCGCGACCGGATCACGGCGCGCCCGCGCGCGGCCGACGTGGCGCCGGCCGCGTAGACGCTTGCGTCAGCGCGCGAGGTCCATCGCTTTGAGAATGAAGGCGTAGACGTCCGCGACTTCGTCGATCTGCATCGCTGTGGGCTTGCCCTGGCCGTGGCCGGCGCGCGTTTCGATGCGGATCAGTTTCGGCTTGCCCTGCGGATCGTCGGCTTGAATCGTCGCCGCGAACTTGAAACTGTGCGCGGGGAAGACGCGGTCGTCGTGATCGCCGGTGAGAATCAGGGTGGCGGGGTAGTCCATGTTCGGTTTGATCGTGTGCAGCGGCGAATAGGCGTAGAGCGCCTTGAACTCGTCGGCGTTGTCGACCGAACCGTAGTCCGATTCCCAGGCCTTGCCGATGGTGAAATCGCGGAAGCGCAGCATGTCGAGCACGCCGACCTGCGGGATCGCCGCGGCGAACAGCTCCGGCCGCTGCAGCTCGGTCGCAGCGACGAGCAGCCCGCCGTTGGAGCCGCCGCGGATCGCGAGCTTCGCCGGTGAAGTATACTTTTGCGCAATCAGGTATTCGGCCGCGGCGATGAAGTCGTCGAAGACGTTCTGCTTGCGTGTCTTGATGCCGGCCTCATGCCAGTCGCGCCCATATTCGCCGCCGCCGCGCAGATTGGCCACGGCATAGACGCCGCCGAGATCGAGCCACGCCGCCACGGCGGCCGAGTAGCCCGGCTGGATCGGAATATTGAAGCCGCCGTAGCCGTAGAGAATCGTCGGATTTTTGCCGTCGAGCGCGACGCCCTTCTTCGCCGTCACGAACATCGGTACGCGCGTGCCGTCGCGACTCGTGTAGAAAACCTGCTTGGTTTCGTACTTCGCCGAATCGAACGCGGTTTTCGGCGCGCGCCAGACGCCGCCGCTGAACAGGCTCAAGTCGTAGCGGTACACCGCGGGCGGCGCGGTGAAGCTCGAGAACGTGTAGAACGCCACCTGATCGCGCGGGCGGCCGCTGAAGTTCGCCGCGGTGCCGATGCCGGGCAGGGCGATCTCGCCGATCGATTTGCCTTTGAGATCGAAGGTGCGCACGGCGCTGTGCGCGTCCTGCATGTACACCGCCACGAGGCTGCGGTTGACGATGCGCGCGTTCTGCAGCGTGTCCTTGGCTTGCGGCACGATTTCGTGCCAGTTCGCCTTGCCCGGCTGGTCGATGTCGATCGCGACGATGCGATAGCGCGGCGCGTCGGCGTCGGTGAGGAAATACAGCGTGCTCTTGGTGCTGCCGAGAAATTCGTAAGCGGCGTTCCAGTCGCCGATCAGGGTTTCCACCGGCGTGACCACGGAGGCGGTCTTGACCTTCTTTCCCTGCATATTGCGCACGTTCGGACCGGGCGCATTCGCTTGCGAGACCTTTTTCTTTTCGCCTTTCTGCCGATAAGGTTTGGCGAGGTCGCGGTAGAGCACGAGATTCTTCGGCTCGGTGCTGCGATTCACGCTGATGACGAGCCAGCGGCCGTCGTCGCTGACTTCGCCCTGGAAACGCCAATCCGGTTGATCGGCATTTTCGTAGATCAGTGCGTCGTCGTCCTGGTCGTCGCCGAGACGATGGAAGTAGAGCTTCTGAAACTTGTTCGCCGCCTTGAGCAAGTCGCCTTTGGGTTCGTCGTAGCGGCTGTAGAAAAACCCGGTGCCGTCGCGGCGCCAGCTCGTGTTGGAGAACTTCACCCACTTGAGTTCGTCCTTCGTCGGCCTGCCGCTGTCGACGTCGAGCACGTGCCATTCTTCCCAATCCGAACCGCCGGATGACAGGCCGTAGGCGACGTATTTGCCGTCGTCGCTGACCGTCCATTGCTTGAGTGCGATCGTGCCGTCCTTCGACAACGTGTTCGGATCGATCAGCAGGCGCGGCGTGCCGTCGAGCGAATCGGCGACGTAGAGCACGGCCTGGTTCTGCAGTCCGTCGTTGCGCGTGTAGAACCAGCGTTCGCCGTATTTCTGCGGCGGGCTGATGCGCTCGTAGTTCCACAGTTCGGTCAGGCGTTGCTTGATGCGCTCGCGGCCGGGGATGGCGGCGAGGTAACCTGAGGTCAGCTTGTTCTCTGCGTCGATCCAGGCGCGCGTGTCGCGGCTGACGAGGTTTTCCAGCCAGCGGTACGGATCGGCGACCTGGACGCCTTGGTAGGTGTCGACTTGCGCGTCTTTCTTCGCCGCGGGATAACTGAGCGAAGCGGGCGGGGCAGCCGTCGAGGACTCGACGGCAAACAGACTCAGGATCGCGGCAAGCAGAGCAAACGGAGTGGCGCGCATCGACATTTCCCATCGGACGATGCGGCAATGATACGGGTGCCGGCTTAATCGCCGCTAATGTACTTCGGCCCGTTGCCGGCGGTTTTCTCGTACACGCCCTTGCCGGCGCGGCGATACTGGGTGAAGCCCTTCTTCGCGACGTTGCCTTCCTTGAGCACGTGCGCGTTGCCGATCGCCACGTTCGGCGCGCTCAGCACGCGCTTGACCGGCGCGCCGCATTGCGGGCACGCGGTCAGCTCGGCCTCGCTGAGTTTTTGCCGCACGTCGAAATGCGCCTCACAGTGGGCGCAGCCTTTATCGACGGCAGCATATTCGTAGATCGGCATGTCGTTG
>DAIMZS010000010.1:15119-18689 GCA_036733825.1 Rudaea sp. | reverse complement strand
GCGCCGCGCCGCCCGCATGCGGCGCATAACTTGCCGAACGCATCGCCGGCCGGTTGTTCGATACCGCCCCGGCCTGATGCGGTGCGAACGCGCCCGGCCGCGCCGTCGCCGCGATCGTCGGGTTGCCGTGATTCACCGACGCGCGAAATGCTTCGTTGCGGCTCGCCAGCGTCTGATGCTGCACCTGGGCGGCGATGGCCGGCGTATGGCGCTCGTTGGCGAAGCGCATTTCCTCTTCGGTCGGGCGCGCGGTGATGCCGCCCGGGCCGTTGTAGCTCACGCGCGTCACGTTGTTGTTCACCACGACCGTCTTGTTGTAGACGTTGGTGATGTTGACGTTGGTGATGTGATTGACCTCGCGGTTGTAGTAGAACCCATGCGGGCCCCAATAACCGCCGACATAGCCGACGCCGACGTAGCCGAAGCCGTAGTTGACGCCGCCGTAGTAGCCGACGTGCATGCCCCAGTAGCCGGGGTGGAAGACGTAGGCGCCGCTCGCCCAGCCCCAGTAGCCCGGCGTCCACAGCGCGCCGGTGTACGGCGGCATGACCCAGGTGCCGGGAACCCAGTAGTAGCCGCTGATCGGATCATAGGCCCAGTAGCCCGGCGTCCAGATATAGCCCGGCGCCGGAATCGCCGGCTGTACGTACACCGGCAGCGCGGGCGGCGCGAAATTCACCGACACGAACACGCCGGCATGCGCGGCGGGCGCGGTGAAGGCGAGCGCCGTCGCCGCCGCAAGGGCGACAAGCGAACGCGCAAGCCATAGGCGCGGGCCGGAGGTGCGGCGAGGGGATCGGGCGAGGTTCATCGAATTCTCCGTAAATGGAATGTCGCATCACCTGAAACGTGAAAGCGCGTGCGAAGCAGACACGCCGGAAGAAACCCGTGCGGGTTTCGTTCAGATTGCGCTTTAAACGACCGGTCCGCACCAGCCGGGCAGGTAGTCGGCCTCTTCGCTCTTGGCGAGCTTCAGGGCTTTCTCCAGAGCACCGTCGAAATCGGCGTCGACGGCTTTGCGCTTGATCCGCCGGCGCAGAAAGTCGGCCCAGAGGAATTCGCTGAACGGGGTGGTGTCCTTGGCGAAACCGCCGACGCGGCGCAGTTCGCCGGCCAGGCTGCGGAATGGATCGTCGACAAGGCCGGTGATCTTCTTCGGAATCGCCGAATAGTCGCAGCGGCGGCCCTTGTCGTCGAACGGATGCATCCAGCCGCGATTGTCGAGATTGATCCAGAACGCATCGTCGCTGAGCCGGCGCAGGTCGGCGACCACGGTGATCGCGATGTCCTTCACGCCTTCGCGATGCAGGGCGAGGGAAAGATGGTGATGGTCGATGACGTAGTAATGGCCCTTCGGCCCCCAGATCACCGGAATCAAATGCTTGCCGAGAAAATCGGCCTTCTTGCCTTCGGCGCGCTGCTTCCAGTGCTTGCGCTTGGCTTCCACCTCGCGCATGCCGACGGTGATTTGCGTCGGACGCAGATCGGCGATGGCGACGGGATGCAGGCGCGGCTCTCGCGACAGGGTCATGGCTTCGGGGCCTCCGCGGAAAAGGCTAGTGTGCCGCGGAAAATGTTAGCAATACCTAGGCGACGGCGGGAGGCGCATCGCGCGGTTCGCTCATCGCTTTCCAGCGGTTGACGATGTCGCAAAACAGCAGCGCCGTGCGTTCGGCGTCGTAGACGGCCGAATGCGCCTCGCTTTCGTTCCACTCGAAGCCGGCGGCCTGCACGGCGCGGCTCAGCACGGTCTGGCCGAAGGCGAGGCCGCCGAGCGTGGCCGTGTCGAAGCAGCTGAACAGGTGGAACGGGCTGCGCTTGTAGCCGGTGCGGCGGATCGCGGCGTTGAGAAAGCCGAGGTCGAACGAGGCATTGTGGCCGACGAGCACCGCGCGCGAGCATTCGTATTCGCGCAGGGCGCGGCGGATCGGGCGGAAGATCAGCTCGAGCGCCTCGCGTTCCTCGACGGCGGCGCGGAACGGATGGGTCGGATCGATGCCGGTGATTTCGAGCGCACGCGGATCGATGTTCGCGCCCGGAAACGGCACGACGTGCGTCGACACGACCGGATCGGGCCGCACGAAGCCGGCCTCGTCCATGCGTACGACCACCGCGGCGATTTCGAGCAACGCATCGCGCTCGTTGTCGAAACCGCCGGTTTCGACGTCGACGACGACGGGAAGGAAGCCGCGGAATCGCTCGGCGTATTTGGTGGTGCTGGCGGCAGACATGGCCGCAGCATACGTGGGCCCGTGGGCGATCTCAATCCGCTCGGCGGCGGTAGTAGTTCAGTTTGAAATCTGCTGTTCCGTTCGTGGTGAGGTATCGAACCACGAACGGCAATCTAAAGTGACGTTCGCCCTTCGATACCTCAGGGCGAACGGGTTCCGATTTCAAACTGAACCACTACTGTCGCGTCGATCAGCGCAGTGCGAGCAGTTCTTCGCGAATCGATACGGTCACTTCGTCGAGCGCCGCTTCGATCGTCTGCTCCGCGCCGCCTTCGCCGTGTTCGAGTTCGCCGGCGGTTTCTTTCCACGTCGCGAACAGCTTGTCCGCCCGCGCCTGCACCGCGGGCGAGACCAGCGGCGCCATGTCGCGGATCAAGGTGGCCTTGCCCCAGGCGGCGATCCAATTCATCTGCGAATGATCGCCGCCGTAGTAGCGATGCTGAGCGAGCTGCTGCAGCTCGCCGCATTCTTCCAGCAGCTTGAACGAAGCCTCGCGCACGTTGCGATGCGATTCGGTCGTCTGGTTGCGCCAGGTGTTGTAGCTCGTGCTGAACAGCGCCACCGCCAGACTGATCAACGCCACCGTGTTGCGGCGCAGGCTTTCGCGCAGCGTGCCGGTGGGGCGCTTGGTGTCGTCGGGCGCAGAGGACATGACGGCCTCACGCCCGCGCGTAGCGGCCGAACAGGAAGAACCCGGCCGCGATGAGCAACAACGCCACGCCGAACCACGGCGTGAGCATCAGGAACGGAATCGCGAGCGCGAGGCTAGCCCAGCTCCAGGCGTAGGCATCGGCCAGCGGCATCGCGCTGGTGCCGCCGCGCAGCACGCGCGAGAATAGATAATCGGTGCTGATCTTGCCCGGCCCCGAAAACACGATCGGCAGGAGCATGACGACGAACAGCAGCGGCAGCTTGAAGTTGCCGTGGCCCATGTCGGTGATCGCGTAGCCCTTGGCCAGATCGCTCCACATCGTGATCATGTCCGGCCAGTGCACCGCCGCGGTGGCGACAAAGGTCAGCACGATCAGGCTGTAGGCGGCGAAGCGCGTGAACAGGCCGAGCACGAGCAGAATCGCGCCGCCGAGTTCGAGATAGGTCGCCATCGTCCAGCTGATGTCCGCCGGAATCGCGCTGAACGGAAACGGGAACTTCGACTGGATATCGGTGAACCAGTTGTCGCCGGAGTATTTCTCCAGGCCCGACTCCCAGAACTCCCAGCCCATGATCAGGCGCAGCACGAGCGGCGGCAGCGACTCGCCGACGCCGCGCAGGCGGGCGGTGAGCGAATCCCAGAACGAGATGAGGTTTGGCACGACGTCCCCCGAAGTTGGTTGCGTTG
>DAIMZS010000010.1:9763-15019 GCA_036733825.1 Rudaea sp. | reverse complement strand
ATTCCCGCTAGGAGCACGCGGGAATGACAAACATTCTTAAGCAGCGATTGTGCCGAGAATTGCTTCGCGCTCTTTCCACTCGTACAGCATGGCTTCGCCCGCCGCACGCAGGTTCGCCGCGGTTTCCTCATCGTAAGCGGCGAGCAGCGCGTCGACGCATTCGCGCCCGCTGGCCTGCGTGTTCTGTTGCAGGCGCTCGAACAGCATTGCGCTGAGCGCGTTGAGTTCGTGGAAGCGCACCGTGTCGTCGCGGCCGCGCACGAGCAGCAGAAAGGTTGGCTCGGCGGGTGGATCGGTCGGCCGGAACTCCGGTGAGATGCAATGCACGGGAAAACGGTAGGCGAGCACGCAGGCGAGCGGCGATACGGCCGGCACGCCGGTCAGCGGATCGCCGTCGGGATCGCATCGGACCGAGTCGATGCTCGCTTCGTCGAGCGACAGCGCCAGTTCCGCCCATTCGTAGTGCGCCAGTTCGAGCAGGAACGGCGGATCGTCGCGCCCCTGTTCCTGCCGTGTTTCCAGATAGCGCAGGAACTCGCGGCCGAACTCGGGGAACAGCGGTGTGTGGCAGCGGTGTTCGCGCAGGAAGTCGCGCGCGAAGATTTCCCATTCCGCGTCGTCGTACAGGCTGCGGATTACGGGAAAGTTGGAGGAGATGAAGCTCTCCATGTTCGCGTAGACGAGTTCGCGGTACACGCCGATGCGCCGGTCTTCGACGCCGGACGGCGCGGGCACGTGCTGCGGATCGCGCAGATGTGCGGTGAAGCCGTATTGCAGCGCCTGCGCGTGCGACAGATCAGGCGCGGCGGCGGTGGTGTTCATGGTCCTGCCCGAGATGCGGTTGCTGGATCGCGCGGATGTGTTGCAACTCGTCGAGCAATTCGGCGAGCGGCGGAAAGCGGAAATCGCGTTCGAGCAGCGTCGGCTTGACGCCGCAGTGCGCGTAGGTGTGGTCGAGCAGATCCCAGACCGGATCGATCACCGCGGCAGCGTGACTATCGACGATCAGGTCGGGCGCCTCGTCGTAATGGCCGGCGATGTGCAGATAGGCGACGCGTTCGGCCGGCATCGCGTCGATGAACGCCTTCGCGTCGTAGCGATGGTTGACGCTGTTGACATAGACGTTGTTGACGTCGAGCAGGAGGTCGCAGTCCGCGGCGCGCAGCACGGCGTTGGTGAAATCGGCCTCGCTCATTTCCTGCCCGGGCGTGGCATAGGAGGAGACGTTCTCGATCGCGATGCGCCGGCCGAGGATGTCTTGCGCACGGCGGATGCGCGCGGCGACGTAGTCGACCATCGCCTCGGTGAACGGGATCGGCAGCAGGTCGTAGAGATGGCCGTCGTCGGAGCAGTACGACAAGTGTTCGCTGTACTGGACGATGCCGTGCTCGTCGAGCAAGCGCCGGATTTTGTGCAGCAGCGTTTCGTCGAGCGGCGCCGGGCCGCCGAGCGAGAGCGACAGGCCGTGGCAGACGAACGCAAAGCGCTCGGTGAACGCACGGAACGTCTTGCCGAGTCGGCCGCCGACGTTGATCCAGTTTTCCGGCGCGACTTCGAAAAAGTCGATCGGGGCCTCGGCGCCGCCTGTTTCCAGCGCGTCCTGCAGCGGGCCGATGAGAGCCCGCCGCAGGCCGAGTCCCGCGCCGAATGCAACGCGGGAAGTCATATCAATGACCGCTGCAGGAGCCTTCCTTGCCCTTCTTGTCGGCCGAGCAGGAACCCTCTTTGCCCTTCTTGTCCGCGGAGCAGGAGCCTTCCTTGCCCTTCGCCTTGTCGCCGGCGTGCGCTTCGGCCATGCACTTGTCCTGCGCCGCCTTGTCGGGCATTTCCGTGCACTTCTTGCCCTTGGTGGCGCCGCACTTGCCTTCGCCGCACTTGCCTTCGTTGCCGACGGCCGTCTGCGAATAGCCGGCGACCAGGCTGTTCATGTGAAACGTGGGGTTCGCCTGGGCGATCTGGGCGAGCGCGAACGAGCCGATAAGGCCCGTGCCGATGGCGATCGAAAGCGGTTTGATCATTTTGTTCGACATGGTGATGTGCTCCGTCGTGTGGGTGAAAACTTTTGATTTGACCCGGCGGCGCCGGGACGGCGTTTCCATTGAGACATAACGATGTGAGGAAAAGGTTATATCGAGGGCATGCCACTCCCTGATTCGTCACCTTTTCGCGCCACAACGGTAGTTCCCAACGCTGGCACAGGCAAGACCCGTGAATGCTGCGCCGCGTCGAACTATTAGACCGCATGGGGGAAAAATCCTTACAGGTTTTCGCGCTCGGTTCACCGCACGGGAGCACCGGTTCGTCGCAATGTCTGCCCAGGGCGTTCTGTCGCGGCGGGGAAAAATCGATATGTTCGCTTGACTATATCGATGGGATATTGTCCACTGGCTGCGGGGAGAAACCGCAATGAACGCGCCGATGCCGAAGCGATTCGGGGCTTCCTTCGTGCGTCCGCTTCGACGATCTGGAGTCTGCTCCGATGAATCCGTGCTCACGAGAAGTCCTGTTTCGCGCCGTGACCGGCGCCCTGTTGACGTGCGCGCCGATCGCCACCGCGGTCGCCGCCGACAGTGGGCTGACATGGAACGGCATCACGCTTTACGGCGCGTTCGACATCGGCGTGTCCTATCAAACGCACGGCGCGCCGCTGAGCCAGGACTGGTTCGTCGGCGTGCAGTACCTCATCGACAAGAAAAGCAACAAATCGATCACCTCGATCGCACCGAACGGATTGAGCCAATCCAAGCTCGGCCTGCGCGGCAAGGAGGCGCTGACCGACGATCTTTCATTCGTGTTCGACGTGGAAATGGGCTTCGACCCGCAATCCGGGCACCTCGCCGATGCGCTCGCCTCGCTCACGCACAACAATGGCAAAGCGCTCACGGACCAGACTTCCGCCGGCGATAGTTCGCGCGCCGGGCAGGTGTTCAACGGCGTCGCGGTCGCCGGGTTGAGCTCGCCGACCTGGGGAACGGCCACGCTCGGCCGCAACAACACGCTGCTGCTCGACAACATTCTCAAGTACGACCCGATGGGCGGCTCGTACGCGTTCTCATTGATCGGCCTCTCAGGCGTGGTCGCCGGCATGGGCGATACGCAGGACGCGCGTCTGGACGGCTCGCTCAAATATCTCTACTCGGCGCAAGCATTCCATGCCGGTTTTCTGTATCAGCCCGGCAAGACCGACAGCAGCCCGGGCAAAGCCTGGCAGGGCAATGTGGGTTTCGAGTACGCGGGTTTCTCGGTCGACGGCATCTACGGGCACAAGGACGATGCGATCAGCGCGTCGTCGCTGAGTGTGGCGCAGGCGGCGACGGCGCCGCACGATTCGCTCGCGGCGACGATTTCCGATAACACCTCGTACACGCTCGCGGGAAGCTACAAGGCGGAGACGTGGAAAGCCTTCCTCGGCTACGAACACATCAAATACGAAAATCCCGCCAATCCGCTCGAAGCGGGATTTTCCGGCCTCGGCGGTTATATGGTCAGCTTCACCAACAACACGGCGTTCCCCAGGCCGAAGGTGCTGCAGGCGTCGTGGGGCGGGGTGAAGTATCTGATCACGCCCGATTTCGACATCACCGGCGCGATCTATCACTACGACCAGAACAGCTATGGCCTGAAATATTGTTCCGACGCGAGCGCGGCGACCTGCAGCGGCCATTACAACGTCTACTCGGCGATGGCAGACTATCGGTTGAGCAAGCGCTTCGACGTCTACGGCGGCGTGATGTATTCCAAGGTCAGCGGCGGCCAGGCGTCCGGCTATTTGCACGATTCCAATGTCAGTCCGACGGTGGGCATGCGCTTTCGCTTTTGAGCGAATTCTCTCCGCTTATTGAGCAGACGAAGCGCCCCCTTCCGGCTGCCGCCACCTTCCCCCGCTTCACAGGGGAAGGATTCCTGCGCTGCGACGCATACGCTCTTGCTTCCCCTGCGCAGCGGGGGAAGCTGTCGCAAAGCGACTGAAGGGGGCTTTTTCAGGTTGAAATGCCCTAGTCATTTCCCGCGCCGGCATCGATCTTCGCCAATTTAGCGTCGTTTCCAGTCAGCATGTCCTTCGTCGACCAACCGCCGCCCACCGCGCGGATCAAGCCGACGCTGGCACGCAGCTGCCGATCGCGCAGGACGAGCAGCGTGCGCTGCGCCTGCAGCGCCGCCGTCTGTGCGGTGACCACGTCGAGGTAGTTCACCGCGCCGTTTTCGTAGCGGTCCATGGCCAGATGCAACGTGTTTTGCGCCGAGGCCACGGCCGCGCCTTCCTGCGTGGCTTCCTCATCGAGAAGATGCAGCAGGGCAAGGTCGTCCTCGACCTGGCGGAACGCGGCGAGCGTCGCGCTGCGATAGCGGTCGGCGGCCTCGTTGAACGCGGCCTGCGCCTGCTCGCTGACCGCGCGGCGCTTGCCGGCATCGAACAACGCAAACGAGAAACGCGGGCCGATCGACCAGAAGCCATTCGGCGCCGTGAGCCATCCGGCGCCGCCGGTGTTCTCGTAGCCGCCCGTCGCGGTCAGGCTGATGCTCGGGAAGAACGCCGCGCGCGCGACGCCGATCAGCGCGTTCGCCGCGGCCGCGCGCCGTTCTGCGGCGGCGATATCGGGGCGGCGTTCGAGCAGCGTCGACGGCAGGGCGACCGGAATCGACGGCAGCGGCAGCTCGACCACATTCGGCGCCAGCGAAAACTTCGACGCAGATTCGCCGACGAGGCTGGCGATTGCGTGTTCGATCAGCGCGCGCTGCGCGCGCACGTCCGTCGTCTGCGCGCGCGCGGTGTCGAGCTGATTCTGCGCGCGTGCGACGTCGAGCCCGGAAGCCGCGCCGCCTTCGAAACGATTCTGGGTGAGTTTCACCGCCTGTTCGTAGGCGTTCACCGTATCGACGAGCAACTTTTCCTGCGCATCGAGGCCGCGCAGCGTGATGTAGGCCTCGGCGAGCTCCGCATGCAGCGACAAGCGCACCGAAGCCAGGTCAGCCGCCGCGGCCTGCGTGGTCGCTTTGCCCGCGGCGACGAGATTGCGCACGCGGCCCCAGAGATCGAGCTCGTAGCCGAGCGAGGCGCCGACGATGTTGTCGCCGTAGTACGTGGGCTGCGACGCGGATCGCAGCGCGCGGTGATCCGACTGGCGATTGCGCGTGGCGAGGCCGCTGGAATTGATTTCCGGGAACTGCGCGCTGCCGGTCTGGGCGAGATAGGCGCGCGCCTGGTCGTAGCGGTCGGCGGCGACGGCGAGGTCCGGATTGGCCACATCGAGCTTC
>DAIMZS010000010.1:7530-9663 GCA_036733825.1 Rudaea sp. | reverse complement strand
CTGCAGCTTCGCCTGCATGCCGATCGCGATGCGCTCCGCATACGCCTGCGGCACGTCGACGTAGATGCGCAGCTTGTGCGTGTCGGCGACGCGGAACAATTCCGGACCGCTGCCGCTGCCCGCGTTGATCAGCGCGCCGAGATCGGTCTTGCGCGCGGTGACGGTGCCGTCGAACGGAGCGACGACGCGCTTGAATCCCGCCATTGCCTGCAGGCGATCGACGTTGGCGCGCTGCGCGGCGACTTCGGCCTTGCGCGCTTCGAAATCGCTGCTTTTCTCGTCGGCCTCCTGCTTCGACACGGAGGTGGCGGACAGCATCTTCTGCCAGCGCTGATTCGTGGTTTCGGCGAGTTTTTCCTTCGCCACCGCCGTGGCGAGATCCGCGCGCGCCTGCTGCAGCTGCTGATCGAGTTCGGGGGTTTCGATGTCGGCCAGCACCTCGCCGGCTTTCACCGGAGTGCCGATGTCGACATACCACTTCTTCAGGTAGCCGGACACGCGCGCATAAATCGGCGCGTCGTAATAGGGCTGGATATTGCTCGGCAGCACGAGCTCCTGCTTCGAGTCGCCCGGCGCCGGCGCGATCACGCTCACGGTCGGCACGGCGTCGGTGTCGATTTTCCGCTTGAGCGAATGGTCGCGCAGCGTGCGCGCGGCGATGCCGGTCAACGCGAGCGTCAATGCAACGACGAGCGAGATGATGCCGACAAGCCGTAGGCGGCGCGTGTTGGGGCGATGGGGCGAGAGGGAATCGGACATGGCGGCGAAAGTCGAAGGCGGGATTCAATGCGTCGGAACGGCGGCGCCGAGCGCGTCGGCATCGTGCTGAGCGGATTCGTCACGTGCATGCAGAATCGCAAACACCGCAGGCACGAAGAACAAGGTGGCGCAGGTGGCGAAGATCAGACCGCCGATGACGGCGCGGCCGAGCGGCGCATTCTGCTCGCCGCCTTCACCCATCGCGAACGCCATCGGCAGCATGCCGATCAGCATCGCCAGCGCGGTCATCAGCACGGGGCGGAAGCGGATATAGCCCGCATCGATCGCCGCGGTCAGTGCGTCGGCGCCTTGCGCCATGCGGTCGCGCGCGAAGCTGACGACGAGCACGCTGTTCGCCGTGGCGACGCCCATGCACATGATCGCGCCGGTCAGCGCGGGCACCGACAGCGTGGTGCCGGTGAGAAACAACATCCAGACGATGCCGGCGATCGCCGCGGGCAGGGCGGTGACGATGATGAACGGATCGAGCCACGACTGGAAATTGACGACGATGAGCAGGTAGATCAGCACGATCGCGCCGGCCAGGCCGAACAGCAGGCTCGAATAGGATTCCTCCATGGTCTGCACCTGGCCGCGCAGGGCCACGGTCGAGCCCGGGGGCACGTCCTTCGCCGTTTCACGCAAGACCGCCTCGATCTCGCGCGAGACCGCGCCGAGGTCGCGGCCCTGCACGGAACCGTACAGATCGAGCGTGGGCTGCACGTCATAGTGTGAAACGACGCCGTCGCCCTGGCCGCGCGTGACGCTGGCGACACCGGCGAGAATCTGCCGTTGCTTGCTGCCGGGTCCGGTGATCGGAATATTTTCCAGATTGCTCAAGGTGTCGAGCTTGTACTGCGGCGTCTGCACCACGATCGGATAGGACACGTGGTTGCGCGGATTGACCCAGAACGTCGGCGCGACCTGGCCGCTGCCGGACAGCGAGACGAGCAGGTCGTTGGCCACGTCGCGCTGGCTGAAGCCCATTTCCTGCGCGCGCACGCGGTCGACATTGACGCGCAGCTCGGGCTGGTCGAAAGCCTGCTGCAGGTGCAGGTCGACGATGCCCGGAATGCGCTTGAGCCGGTGCAGCAGTTCTTCGGCATAGGCGCGGTTTTCCTCGCGCTTGAAGCCGACGATTTGCAAATCGATCGGCGCGGGCAGGCCGAAGTTGAGGATCTGGCTGACGATGTCCGCGGGCAGGAACGAGAACGTCGCGCTCGGGAATTCGCGCGGCAGCGCCTCGCGCAGCGCGGCGATGTATTCCTCGCTCGGGCCGTGGTCCTCGTTGAGCGAGATCAGAATGTCCGCGTCGGCCGGCCCGATCGGCGCCGAGTTGGAATAGGTGATGTTGATGCCGCTGACCGGCAGGCC
>DAIMZS010000010.1:0-7430 GCA_036733825.1 Rudaea sp. | reverse complement strand
GCGATCATCGCGAACACCACGGCTTCGGCCATCGGCACGAACAGATAACGCGCGACGCCGGAGAGGAAGAACATCGGCACGAACACGATGCAGATCGCCAGCGTCGAGACCAGCGTCGGCACCGCGATCTGGCCCGCGCCGGCGACGATCGCGACCGGCACTTGCTTGCCCTGTTCGAGATGCCAGTTGATGCTTTCGATGGTCACTGTGGCGTTGTCGACGAGGATGCCGACGGCGAGTGCGAGTCCGCCGAGCGTCATCACGTTGATCGTCTCGCCGATCGCCGACAGCGCGGCGATCGAGCAGAGAATCGACAGCGGAATCGACACGGCAATGATCAGCGAGGAGCGCCAGCTGCCGAGGAACAACAGGATCATCAGGCTCGCCAGTGCGGCTGCCATCACGCCTTCGCGGATCACGCCCGACACCGCGGCTTTGACGAAGATGGACTGATCGAGCAGGGTGCCGACGTCGAGGCCTTTCGGCGCGCCGGCCTGGATCGTCGGCAGCAAGTGTTTGACGTGCGCGACGATATCGAGCGTGGACGCCTTGCCGTTCTTCTGAATCGTCGTCAGCACGGAACGCTGGCCGTTGACGAGCACGAGATTCTGCTGCGGCGAATAGCCGTCGCGCACGTGGCCGACGTCGCTGAGCTTGATCACCGTGCCGTTGACCGCCTTGATCGGCAGATTGTTGAGCTCCTCGAGTTCTTTCGGACTGCTGTTGAGGGTGACGTTGTATTCGAACGTGCCGATCTTCTGCGTGCCGGACGGCAGGATCAGATTCTGCGCGAGGATCGCCGTGGTCACATCCGACGGCGACAGGCCCTTCGAGCGCAGCGCGTTCGGATCGAGGTCGACGACCACCTGGCGGTTCTTGCCGCCGTAGGGCGAGGGAATCGCCGCGCCTTCGACCTGCGCGAGCTGCGGGCGGATGAAATTGTTGGACAGGTCGAACAACTGCTGGTCGGTCAGCGTCTTGCTGGTCAGCGCCAATTGCAGCACCGGCACGCTCGATGCGCTGTAGCTCAAGATCTGCGGCGGCGTGATGCCGGGCGGCAGGCGCTTGAGCACGACCTGCGCGATCGCGGTCACCTGGGCCATCGCCGCGTTGACGTTGACGTCGGGCTGGAAGAACACCTTGACCACGCCGACGCCGGGCAGCGACTGCGACTCGATATGCTCGATGTCGTTCACCGTCGTCGTCATCTGCCGTTCGAAATAGGTGACGATGCGGTCGGAGACATCGTCCGGGGCGAGGCCGTTGTAGGTCCACACTACGCTGATCACCGGCAGGTTGATGCTCGGGAAAATGTCGATCGGCGTGCGCAGGATGGCGAGCGGGCCGATAATGAGAATGAGGATGCCCAGCACGATGAAGGTGTAGGGACGACCGAGGGCGATCTGGACAAGCCGGTTCATGGCGTGGGGCCGGTAGATTCGACGCGTTGTGACCGGCGATGCTATGAATTGTTGCGCGCGGAGCTAGTTAAAGGATTTTAATATTGCCGCTGTCGGCAACGATTCGTGGCTTACTAGAGGCCCGCCATCCGCATGCTTAGAAAATCTGCACGGCACTCTATGAGTCCCAGCCGCATCCTCGTCATCGAAGACGACGACAGCACCGCCGACGAGATCGTGACCGAGCTGACCGCGCACGCTTTCCAGGTCGACCGCGCCGACACCGGCAGCGAGGGCCTGGAACTCGCGCTGCGCGGCGCCTACGACGTGATCACGCTCGACCGCATGCTGCCGGACATCGACGGCCTCAACGTCGTCGGTGCGTTGCGCGCGCAGCGCATCCACACGCCGGTGCTCATGATCAGCGCGCTGAGCGACGTCGACGAGCGCGTGCGCGGACTGCGCGCGGGCGGCGACGATTATCTGACCAAGCCGTTCGCCTCCGACGAGATGGCGGCGCGCGTGGAAGTGCTGCTGCGGCGGCAGGCGCAGTCGTCGGAGTCGACGCAATTGCGCGTGCACGATCTCGCGCTCGACCGCGTGGCGCACACGGCGTTTTATGGCGACCGCGATCTCGATCTGAAGCCGACCGAATACCAACTGCTCGAATTCCTCATGCGCAACTCGGGGCAAACGCTGACGCGCACGATGATCTTCGAGGCGGTGTGGGGCTATCACTTCGATCCGGGCACGAATCTGATCGAGGTGCATATCGCCGGTTTGCGCAAGAAGCTCGAGCAGGCGGGCTGTCCGCCGTTGATCCAGACGGTGCGCGGATCGGGATATGTCTTCGGCGATGCGCGCAACGGCGGCTGAGCTTGAGTCCCTGCAAGCCGTTCGTATTGAGCGTAGGCCCATCGGGCCGAAGTCGAAATGCCGCTTCGACTCCGCTCGCTGTGCGAGCTACGCTCAGCGCGAACGGATTTGGTCATCTTGCTGCCCGCCATGCTCTCTGAACTCTGGCGCATCACGAGTTTTCGCCTCACCGTGCTGTACGGCGGCCTGTTCGCGTTCGCGGTCGTCTGTCTGTTCGCGCTGATCTACTGGCAGACGGCGCGTTATCAGAATCAGCAGGTCGATCAAATCCTGCGCAATCAGGCGCGCGTGTTTTCGACGGCGACGGCCGATCAGCTCGACCAGAACATCGCCTACGAAATCTCGCGCGATATCCGCCACATCGGCTTCTTCGGCGTCTTCGCCGCGGACGGGCGGCCGCTCGCGGGAAATCTCGCGCGCGTGCCGCAGGGCCTGGTTCTCGACGGCAAGCCCAAGGCGCTGCCGGCCGAGGGCAATGCGGAACTGTTTCCGCAGGCGCTCGAAGTACGCGCGCTGGGGCAGACGATGAGCAACGGCGACGTGCTCGTGGTCGCGCGCGACGTGGCGCTGCTCGAGCAGATTCGCCAGTCGCTGCTGCGCGGCTGCTTTCTGATCGCCGCGGTGATCCTGCTGCTCGGCGTGCTCGGCGGCGTGTTCTACAGCCTGCCGGCCGTGCGCCACATCCGCGAGATCGACCGCGCCGCGCGGCGCATCGCCGAGGGCGATTACGGCCAGCGCCTGCCGCTCGGCCGGCGCAACCGCGAACTCGACGCGCTCGCGCAGATCGTCAACGCGATGCTCGACGAAACCGAGCGGCTGATGGGCGAGGTGAAGACCGCGAGCGACAACATCGCGCACGATCTGCGCACGCCGCTGACCCGGCTGCGCGCCTCGATCTATCGCACGCTGCAGTCGCTGGACGAGGCATCGCCGCATCACGCTGCGCTGAACCACGCGCTGACCCAGACCGACCTTCTGCTGACCCGGTTCCGCGCGCTGTCGCGCATTTCCGAAATCGAGAGCAAGCGCCGCCGTGCGGGATTTTCGCCGACGCCGCTCGATCCGATCCTGCGCAAGCTCGTCGGCCTGTACGAGCCGCTCGCGAACCAGGGCGAGGTGCGGCTGACGCTGCGCCTCGCGTCGAACGTGGTTCTCGACTGCGACGGCGAGCTGCTGTTCGAGGCGATCGGCAATCTGCTCGACAACGCGATCAAGTTCACGCCGCCGGGCGGGGCAATCCGCGTGGAACTCGATGCGCAGGAGGCGGGGCCGGTGATTTCGGTCAGCGATTCGGGGCCGGGTATCGCGCCGGATTTGCGCAAATCCGTGCTGCAGCGTTTCTATCGCGCCGACGAGGCGCGCAACGTGCCGGGCAGCGGGCTGGGGCTGAGCCTGGTCGACGCGATCGTGCGCCTGCACGGCTTCGGCTTTCAGCTAGACGAGGCGCCGGAAGGCGGTACGCGCGCCCGGATATTGTGCTGGCAGCAGGGCGCGATCCTCTAAAAACTGCCGTCAAATCGGGCGGTTACCGCTATTTTGCAATGAATTAGTCCCGGCGCCGCGACAGCGTAGTCGTGCCATCCGCGGCGCATATGACACTTTGGTCTAGTTGGCTTTGCCCCCTCAGACTGGAAATATTTCAGAAACGTAAAAAAAGTGTCATGTTCGATTTCTAACATGCGCGCACCAGAGCTGCGCGTGCAGGACGTAGACGCAGTCGTATGCGGTTTTTCCTTTTTTTCCTACTACCCCGAGGTTACCCATGAAGCGCATCCCATCCGGCTCTTTCGTGCCCGTGAAAAAAACGTTGCTCAGCGTGGCGATGCTCGCCGCCTTCGGTATGTCCGGCTCGGCCCTGGCCGCCGACGACATCAACCTTACCTGGAACGGCATTACGCTCTACGGTACCGTCGATGTCGGCGTGGCGTACCAGAACCACGGTACCGACTACAGCCATGACATGTACGTCGGTATGGAGTATCTCGTCTCGAAGAACAGCAACAAGTCGGTGACCTCGATCACCAACAACGCGATGAGCCAGTCGAAAGTCGGCCTCAAGGGCGTCGAGCCGGTCGCCGAGGGCCTGGATTTCGTCTTCAACGTCGAAATGGGCTTCAACCCGGCCTCGGGCAGCATTTCCGATGCGCTGAAGTCGCTCACCTACAACAACGGCCGTGCGCTGACCGACCAGAAGACCGCGGCCGACGGCGCGCGCGCCGGCCAGATCTTCAACGGCCAGGGCTGGGCGGGCCTGAGCAGCAAGGAATTCGGCACGCTGACCCTGGGCCGTCACGTCACCCTGCTCACCGACACGATCGGCAAGTACGATCCGCAGGGCGGCGCCTATGCGTTCTCGGTCATCGGCTACTCGGGTGCGACAGCCGGCGGCGGAAACACCGAAAACACGCGCGCCGACGACTCGGTCAAGTACATGTACAAGTACCAGAACTTCCACATCGGCGGTCTCTGGCAGTTCGGCAAGAACAGCGGCAGCCCGGGCGACGGCGGCCAGGTGAACGTCGGCGCCGACTTCGGCGGCTTCTCGGTCGACGGCGTCTACGCGTTCAAGAACCAGTCCATCGCGGCCGGTTCGCTGAGCCTGGCGCAGATTTCTCCTTGTGCGACGCCGACGTCGACGGGCTGCGGTCTGCCGCACGATTCGCTGGCGGCGACGATTTCCGACAACGAGTCCTGGACGCTGGCCGCGTCGTACAAATTCAATGACGCGCTGAAGATTTCCGGTGGTTTCGAGCGCATCGATTATTCGAACCCGTCGAATCCGCTGGCGGCGAATTTCGAAACGCTGGGCGGTTATTTGATCAGCGCGGTCAACAACAACGCGTATGCGCACGACAAGATCCTCAAGGTGTCCTGGATCGGCGGCAAGTACAATTTCAACAAGGCGTTGAGCCTGGGTCTCGGCTACTACCACTATGACCAGAACGACTATCACACCGCGGTCGTGGGCGGTCAGGTGGTGAGCGCGCCGTGTTCCAACGCCAGCGCCGCCCAGTGCAGCGGCAACCTCGATGCGTTCTCCGCCGTCCTCGACTACCGCTTCAACAAGTACTTCGACGTGTACGGCGGTGCGATGTATTCGAAAGTGTCCGACGGCCTCTCCAACGGCTATCTGCATGATTCGGTGCTGAGCACGGCGGCCGGTTTCCGTTTCCAGTTCTGATCCACACGATTCACGCCCTGCAGCAAAAAATTGTTCGCCGCAACGACGGCGGAATCTCCCCCGAAGGCCGGAGCAATCCGGCCTTCTTTTTTTGCCTGAACATCGGTGGGCTTGCTATTTCGATATACCGCAGGTCCGCATAAGCAAATGCGCGGCGGGAACTTGGTCGCCTTGTTTTCGGCATTTATATTCTGCGCCGTCATAACCACCGAAGGGTCGAAATGGGGAAGGTTCGCGGGGTGCCCACAGCGAAATGGGCTTTGTCTGCCGTGCTCGCCGTCGGGGCGGGGGCCGCGCACGCCGTGGACTATCCGCCCGACGGGCTGGTGGTCGATTTGCGCTATCGCTCGGCGCACATCGACCAGGACGGCTACGCGAAACCGGCCAATGCGAATACGGTGCGCTTGACGCTCGGCTATCTATGGAAGTTCGCGCCCGAATGGAGCACCTACGTCGAGGGCACGCGTGTTTTCGCCGTGTTCGGCGAGCATTACAACAGCGGCGCGAATGGCAATACGCACCGGCCCTCCGAAGGCGACCCTCCGTCGAGCGAAGTGTCGAGCGCGTGGGTCGCCTGGGATAACGGTACCGCCTCGGCGCGGCTCGGCCGCCAGTACGTCAGCCTCGACAACGACCGCTTCTTCACGCCCGGCCTGTGGCGGCAGAACCCGCAGTCCTTCGACGCCGTCGCCGCGGCGCTCAAGTTCGATACCGGTACGACGGTCAAGTACTTCTATCTCGACGAAGCGCAGCGTTCGGTCGGCCACGACTATCCCGACCCAACCCAGCGCGAGTGGCAGCTCGACGCGAACCTGATCCACATCGACCAAAAACTGCCGCTCGGCACGCTGACCGGCTACGATTATTTCGTCGAGAACGACACGAACTCGAAATACTCCTGGCGCACGTCCGGCCTGCGCTGGGTCGGCAAATACGCCTTCGGCGGCACGGGCACGACGCTGGGCTGGGTCGCGGAAGGCGCGCGTCAGAACAGCTGGCGCAACAATCCCCAGCACTACGAGGCCGATTATCACCTGTTCGAGGTGAGCTACGGGTTCAGTTGGGCGAGTGTGAAAGCCGGCGACGAACTCCTCGGCGGCAACGGCAAAGCCGCGTTCTCCTCGCCATACGGGTCCAATCACGGTTTCGACGGCTGGACGAGCCAGTTCAAGAACACGCCGGCGAACGGCCTGGAAGACCGCTACGTCGCCGCCTTCGGCAAGATCGACCCGCGCCTGACCTGGAGCGTGACTTTCCACAATTTCTTCGCCGAGCAGGTGAATCAGCGCTACGGCTCGGAACTCAACGCGATGATCAACTACGCCTTGCGCAAGGACCTGAGCATCGAGCTCGACTACGCCGATTACCACCGCCACAGTTTCGGTTCGTCCGAGCGCGCGCTGTGGGCGACGCTTGAGTACAAAATCGGCAAGCAGGGCGGATATTGAGGTAGGAAGACGCTGTCGCCGAACGACTGCGCCGGCCGTCCGGCGCTTTGCCGCGGCATGGTAAAATGCGCCTCCGCGCGGCGTTCCGCCGCGATTTTGCGCAAGGACATCCATGCCGTTGACCCAAGCTCGCACCATGCCCGGTGTGATGGAGCTGTTGCCGCTCGATCAGATCGCGTTCGCCGATATGCTCGACACCGTGCGGCGCAACTACGAGCGCTTCGGCTTTCTGCCGGTCGAGACGCCGGTGATCGAATATTCCGACGTGCTGCTGACCAAGTCGGGCGGCGAGACCGAGCGGCAGGTCTACTTCGTGCAGTCGACCGGCGCGCTGGAGAAGGGTGAAGACAAGCGGCCCGAGCTTGCGCTGCGCTTCGATCTGACCGTGCCGCTCGCGCGCTACGTCGCCGAGCACGAGCACGACCTGAGTTTCCCGTTCCGCCGCTACCAGATGCAGCGCGTCTACCGCGGCGAGCGCGCCCAGCGCGGCCGCTTCCGCGAGTTCTACCAGTGCGACATCGACGT
>DAIMZS010000009.1:0-27392 GCA_036733825.1 Rudaea sp. | reverse complement strand
CTGCGCGATCTGTCGATCATCGCCACGCCGCCTTCGCACCGCCTCGCGGTGAAGACCTTCGTCGCGCCGTACGATACGGCGCTCGTGCGCGAGGCATTCCAGCGCGAGTTGGCGCGCGGCGGGCAGGTCTACTTCCTGCACAATGAGGTCGAGACGATCGAGAAGACCGCGCGCGAACTCGGCGAGCTGATTCCCGAAGCGCGCCTGCGCGTCGCTCACGGCCAGATGCCGGAGCGCGAACTCGAACAGGTGATGCTCGATTTCTACCGCCAGCGTTTCAACGTGCTCGTCTGCACGACGATCATCGAATCGGGCATCGACGTGCCGAGCGCGAACACGATTCTGATCAATCGCGCCGACCGCTTCGGCCTGTCGCAGCTGCACCAGCTGCGCGGCCGCGTCGGCCGCTCGCACCATCGCGCCTACGCCTACCTGATCGTGCCGGACAAGCGCAGCATCACGGCAGACGCAGAAAAGCGCCTCGAAGCGATCGCCTCGCTCGAGGAACTCGGCGCGGGTTTCACTCTCGCCACGCACGATCTCGAAATCCGCGGCGCGGGCGAGTTGCTCGGCGAGGAACAGTCCGGCCAGATCGAAGCGGTCGGCTTCTCGCTCTACTCCGAATTGCTCGAACGTGCGGTGCGCGCGCTCAAGTCGGGCAAGGTGCCGGATTTCGATCTCGTCAACGAACACGATGCCGAGATCGAGCTGCATATTCCGGCGCTGATCCCGGACGACTACCTGCCCGACGTGCACGCGCGCCTGACGTTGTACAAGCGCATCGCCAGCGCGCGCGACGCGCACGCGCTGCGCGAGCTGCAGATCGAGATGATCGACCGCTTCGGCCTGCTGCCCGATCCGGTCAAGCATCTGTTCGTGTCGGCAGCGTTGAAGCTGGCGGCCACGTCGATGGGCATCAAGAAACTCGAACTCGGTGAGCGCGGCGGCCGCGTGCTGTTCAAGCCGACGCCGAACATCGATCCCTTGCGCGTGATCAAGCTGATCCAGAGCCAGCCGAAGGTGTACTCTCTCGATGGGCAGGACAAGCTCAAGATCCGCATGGAATTGCCCGGCGCGGCCGAACGCATCGGCGCGGCGCAGAGCCTGCTGACCTCGCTCGGCGGCCGTCTCGTCGAATGATTGGGAAGAAGGAAAAGCCACTTTGCAGCCTTTGATGATCCTGGTCGCCGGCCCCTATCGCTCCGGCACGAACGACGATCCCGCGTTGATCGCGAAGAATGTCGAGGCGATGACCGACGCCTCGCTGCGCCTGTTCCGCGCCGGCCACTTGCCGGTGATGGGCGAGTGGTACGCCCTGCCGCTGATCGAACACGCGGGATCGAAAGGCATCGGCGACGCGGTGTTCAACGAAATTTTCCATCCGATCTCACGCCGGCTCGTGGCGAAATGCGACGCCTGCCTACGCATCGGCGGTGCCTCCGCCGGTGCGGATGAGATGGTCGATCTCGCGCGGCGGCACGGCAAAGCGATTTACCGCTCGCTCGACGACGTGCCCGGCGTCGGCTAGCGCAACGTTGCACCGATAGCAGGACGCGATGCACGCCGAGGTTGAGCGGATGCGCGTGTGCAGGTAAGTTTCGTGCTCCGCCCCTTATCGGAATGCGACATGCGCCTTCTCCCGCTCTGCTTCGTTCTCAGCGCCGCGCTCGCCGCGCCGGCGTTCGCCGCCTCGTTCGCTTATGTACCGAATCAGGCCAGCGGCACGATCTCGGTCATCGACACGGGCAAGGATGAAGTCGTGCGCACCTTGAGCGCGGAAGGCAAGCTCGCGAAGAAATTGAACGGTATCGTCGCCGACCGCGAGGGCAAGACCTTGTTCGTGGTCGATGCGCAGGGCGGCAAGGTCGATGTGATCGACGTCGCGGCCGACAAGCTCGAGACACAGATCGCCGTCGGCAAAGGCCCCGAAGGCATCGGGCGGTCGACCAAAGGCGGCCAACTCGCCGTCTGCGTCGAGGACGACAACGCGGTGTCGCTGATCGATGTGAAGTCGCGCAAACTCGAAAAGCATATTGCGCTGAAGGGCCAGAACCCGGAACACTGCATTTACAGTCCGGACGACACGCTGCTGCTGACGAGCAACGAGAATTCCGGCGACGTCGAGGTGATCGACCTCAAGGCCGGCGCCTCGCTCGGCACGGTCAAATCGAGCGGGCATCCGCGCGGCATCGCCTTCCTGCCGGGAACGCACACCGCCTACGTCGCCGCCGAGGCGGCGAACGCCGTCGACGTGATCGATGCGGACAAACGCAAGATCGTGCGCACGATTCCGTCGGCGCTGCGCTCCGCAGGTGCGATCGCGAGCGCGGACGGCAAGACGGTCTACATCGCCAACGGCGGCGCCGGCAGCGTGTCGGTGATCGACGTGGCATCGAACGCGGTGGTCGCGGACATCCCGGTCGGCAAGCGGCCGTGGAACATGGCGCTGACCCGCGACGGCAAAAAACTCTACGTCGCCAACGGCCGCTCGAACAGCGTGAGCGCGATCGACACAGCGACGCGCAAGGTCGTCAAGGAAATTCCGGTCGGCGAATTACCCTGGGGCGTGACCATTCCGTAGTCGACGCATCCCGCTCGTGCGCAAGGCCGCGCAAACGGCGGGGTGCGCGCTTCATTCGTGGCGCAGTCGCCTGCGTGCGGGTGTCACGCAGAGGACACACTTTCTATCGCGGCGCAGCAATTTTTCTGTGGCGCAAAACCACATAATGCACTGATAAATCTGGATTTTTCTGATTTATCCGATATTGCCGACGCAGCAATTCGCGGACCCTCTTCGCCGCCTCGATTCGCCCCTGATGCATCTCGCACCGCCTCGGACTAAGGTCCGCGCACGCGGCGGCGACGGCGCACACGTGCTGCGCCCGACGCCGCAACATTTCCTGAGCATCGCCTTCGAAATTTTTTAACGACGAGAAACGAAACACGACGTGGCCATCCGCCTGCGGATGCTCACGCCCCGCAGATCGACGAACAAATCCGACACTTCTGTCAGCGAGGAGATTCGAGATGAGAGGGTATACGTTGAAACGTCAGTTCCATTTGGGAGTCGTCGCGGCGGCGCTGGTCGCGCTCTGCGGCGCGGCATGGGCCGGCACCGACGCCGAGCAATTCGCCCGCTTCAAGGATCCGAACCAGTGGGGCGCGCCGGCCGGCGACCTGAATCTCAATCGCTATAGCGCGCTCAAGCAGATCGACGGCTCGAACGTGAAGAATCTGCAGTACATCTGGTCGCAGTCGAGCGGCACGCTGCGCGGTCATGAAGGCCAGCCGCTCGTGATCAGCGACGTCGGCGGCAAGCCGATGATGTTCATGGAGAGCGGCTGGCCGAACATCGTGCAGGCGCTCGATCTCTCCGATCCGGATCATCCGGTGCAGGTGTGGAGCTACAACAAGACCTCGGGCCGCGACGAATCCGCGGTGCCGCGCGCCTGCTGCGACACGGTCAATCGCGGCCTATCGTACGCCGACGGCAAAGTCGTGTTCGGCACGCTCGACGGTTTCGTCATCGCACTCGACGCAGCGACAGGTAAAGAGGTGTGGGTGAAGAAACACGCCCACCCGGACAAGGGCGAGACGATCACGCCCGCGCCGATCATCGCCAACGACAAGGTGCTGATCGGTTTCGGCGGCGACGAATTCGCCGCGCGCGGCCGCTTCACCGCGTACAACCTCGCCGACGGCAAGAAGGTGTGGGAGTTCTATTCGACCGGCAGCGACAAAGACGTCGGCCTGACCGAGAAGAGCAACGCGAAGAATCCGCACTACGGCACCGCCGGCAAGGACCTCGGCATCCATACCTATCCGGGCGACGAATGGCAGCGCGGCGGCGGTGCGGCATGGGGCTGGTACGCCTACGATCCGGACCTTCATCTGGTCTATTACGGCACCGGCAATCCCGGTCTGTGGAGCCCCTCGTTCCGCTGCGGCGCGAAGCCGCAGTCGCAGAAGGCCTGCAACGACGGCTCGTGGGACAACAAGTGGTCGATGTCGATCTTCGCGCGCAACGTCGACACGGGCGAAGTCGATTGGGTCTATCAGAAGACGCCGTTCGACCAGTGGGATTACGACGGCATCAACGAAGTGATGCTCGTCGACAATCTCGACGTCGACGGCAAGAAGCACAAGGCGCTCGTCGAATTCGACCGCAACGGCTTCGCCTACGTGCTCGACCGCACCGACGGCACGCTGTTGCGCGCACACAAATACGTGACCACGAACTGGGCCGAGAAGATTGACCTCAAGACCGGCCGCCCGGTGAAGGTCGCCGAGCATTCGCCGCTCGAACCGCAGAAGAACGTGCAGGCCTGTCCGTCCGCGATGGGCGGCAAGGACCAGCAGCCGGCTTCGGTCGATCCGAGCGATCCGGCCGTGTTCTATGTGCCGACGAACAACTGGTGCATGGAACTCAATCCGCAGGACCGCTCGCACACGCAGCAAGGCACGGTGTACGTGTTCGCCAACGTCTACATGTATCCGGAGAAACCCGGCGTCACCGGCAAGATCAAGAAGTTCAACGTCGTCACCGGCAAGACGGAATGGGAAGTGCCCGATCCGTATCCGAACTGGAGCGGCACGCTGACGACGGCCGGTGGCCTCGTGTTCTACGGCAGCCTCGGCGGCGACTTCCGCGCGCTCGACCGCGCGACCGGCAAGATTCTTTGGTCGCGCAAACTCGGCTCCGGCATCATCGGCAATCCGATCGCCTGGTCGGTGAAGGGCAAGCAGTACATCAGCGTGTGGTCCGGCATCGGCGGATGGATCGGCTTGCCGGTCACCGCGGGCCTCGATCTCAACGACAAGTTCGGCGCGATCGGCGCCACGGCGATGACCAAGGCCGCCGGACTCAATCACATTCCGCAGGGCGGCACGCTGTATACGTTCCGCCTCGGTGATTGATCGCGATCGAAAAAACCGAACGCCCGGCCGAGATGCCGGGCGTTCGTGGAAGGCATGAAACGCAACGCGCGCAAAACTCGCCCGCGCCATCCGAGTCCAAAACATCAGCCATGAAATATTCTGCAAGCCTCGCCCTGCTCCTCGCCGGCGCTCTTGCGCTGGCCACGCCTGCCGTCCGCGCCGATGACGAACCGAAAACGCTCACCGTCTGCGCCGATCCGGGCAACATGCCCTTGTCGAATCAGAAACAGGAAGGCTTCCAAAACAAAATCGCGCAGGTGCTCGGCGACGCGCTCGGCGCGAGCGTGCACTACTACTGGCGGCCGTCGATCGAACGCGGATTGATGCGCACCACGTTGTCCGCCGGCAGCTGCGATGTATGGATGGACATGGCCGCCGACACCGAAGGCGCCGTCGTCACCACACCGCTGTATCGCTCGACGTTCGTCCTCGCCTATCGCCGGGACAAAGGTTACGGCACGTTCAAGTCGCTCAACGATCCGCGTTTGCAGAATCTGCGCATCGGCGTGTTCCAGGTGTCCGCCGCGCGCCAGGCGCTGGCGCAGCACGGCATCATGGCCAATACGGTGATTCACTATCTGAGCCACGATGGCGATCTCGTCGCCAGCAATCAGCCCTCCTATCAGGTGCAGGAAGTCATCGACGGCAAGCTCGACATCGCCGCCGCGTGGGGACCGATGGCCGGCTACTACAAAACCGTCGGCAAGGCGCCGCTCGTGATCCAGCCGATGAACACGATCGACGACACTGTGCCGCTCGAATTCAGCATGAGCCTCGCCGTACCGCGCGGCCGTCCCGACGTCAAGGCCGCCGTGGAACGCGCGATGCGCGATCGCGCACCGGCGATCAAGCAGATTCTTGTTTCGTTCGGCGTGCCGCTCGTGCGCTGCGCGGACTGCATTGTCGACGGCGATCTGCCTTCGCACGGCGCTTACAAAGCATTGCCGCAGAGCACGACTGCCGCGCAAACAGCGAACGGCGAGGACGCGCGCCTGGCCGACCTGAAGCAATCGCTCGAACACGGCGCGGACGCCAACGACGAACTCGACAATGCCATCGTCGCCGCCGATCCGGTGCGCGTGCGCTACCTGCTCGAGCACGGCGCAGACGCGAATGCGCAGTTCAACGACGGCCACACGCCGCTGACCAATGCCACGCGCTTCGGCTTCGACGACATCGCGAAATGGCTGGTCGAACACAAGGCCGACCCGAACCGCGCCGACATCAGCCATTGGACCCCGCTGATGTACGCGGCATGGAACGACAGCGCCGAGCAGGTGCGCCTGCTCGCGGCGCACGGCGCGCGGCTCGATCTTGCCGACGACGACGGCTTGAGCCCGCTCGCGATCGCCGCGCAAAACGCCAAGCCGAAAGCCGCCGCGGCGCTGATCGCCGCCGGCGCCGAGATCGATCGTCCGGCGGGCAAGGGCCGCTATACGCCGCTGATGCTGGCGACGAACGCCGGTTCGCTCGAGATCGTCGACCTGCTGCTCAAGCGCGGCGCCAACGTGAACGCGCGCAACGACGGCGGCATCACCGCGCTGATGATCGTCGCCGCCAAGAACGAACCGAAGATCGCCGCGCGCCTGATCGCCGCCGGCGCGGATGTGACCGCGACCAGCCAGGACGGCCGCACGGCGCTGAAGATCGCGCAGAGCAACAACAGCGAGGAAGTGATCAAGCTGTTGCAGGCGAGCGCCGGCAAACGCGGTTAGTCGAACCAGATATGCGAATCACGAGTAGAGGAGTGTCGTTGTGTTGAGAAAGATATTCGGCGGTGTCGTTGGCTTGCTCACCCTCACCGCTCTCGTCTATGCCTTCGGCAGCGCGATCGCCGCCGATGCGCCGAAGACCTCCGACCTGACCGCGATCAAGCCCGCCGATCTCGTCGCGAAAACGCCGAAAGGGCAGTTGAAGAATCCTTACAAGGACTCGCAGGCCGACATCGTCGCGCAGGGCGAGCACCTGTTCCTGAGCTACAGCTGCAGCGGCTGCCACGGCGGCGGGGGCGGCGGCGGCATGTGTCCGCCGTTGATCAACGATGTCTGGGTGTACGGCGGCGACGACGACACGCTTTACCGCCTCGTCACGCTCGGCAGCGATGAGCTGCAGAAGGCCGGCTACGCGCGCAAGGGCCGCGAAAACGTGGTCGGGCCGATGCCGCCGTTCGGCGGTCTGTTCAAGAACGCCGACGAATTGTGGAAGATCGTCACGTTCATCCGCTCCAAATACTCGCCCAGCGCCGATCCGAACTACAAATTCGGCACGCCGCCCGACCAGGAATAGGTGTATCGTTTCCGATACATTGTTCATGGAATTGCTGCGCTGCGGTTTGCCCCTCCCCAACGACGGAGGGAACCTAGCCTTCCGCTAGGCGCGCCGCGCGGCACAATTCCATACTTTCCTGAGGTAGCCGCGTGACTTATTCGGTACTCGCTTCCAGCCACGCCTCGCGCATCATCCACACGGTGCAGAGCGGGCTGAAACCGGCCGGCATCGAGCCGCACGTCACGCGCTCGTGGCATCGCTGCATCAAGGAATACGGCCTCGAACCGCAGGGCCGGCGCCAGATCGCGGTGCGCGACCCGCTCGCGGTGCGCGAGCTGCAGCAGCGCATGGGCGAACTGCTGCGCGTCGCGCGCGCGGAGATGGAAAGTCTTTACGAGCAAATTTCCGGCTCCGGCTTCGCGGTGATCCTCGCCGACGCCCAGGGCACCCTGCTCAACACGATCACCGACCCGACCCTGCAGCGCGAATTCCGCCAAGCCGGCCTCTGGCTAGGCGCGCTCTGGGACGAGCGCCACGAAGGCACCAACGGCATCGGCACCTGCATCGCCGAGGGCGCCTCGGTTACCGTGCACCGCGAAGAACACTTCCGCGGCTACAACATGCTGCTGTCGTGCTCCGGCGCGCCGATTCTCGACCCGCACGGCGAGCTGCTCGCGGTGCTCGACGCCTCCTCGGTGAATTCGCTCGACAGCCGCCTGATCCAGCGCCACACGATGGCCCTGGTCAACATGTCGGCCAGCCTGATCTCGCGCTGGAATTTCCTGCACGAATTCCGCGATGCGTACGTGCTGCGCTTCCACAGCCGCCCCGAATTCGTCGGCCTGCTGCACGAGGCGCTGCTCGCGGTCGACGCGAACGGCGTCGTTCTCGCGGTGAACGAATCCGCCCTGCTCCAGCTCGGCTGCGCCAACCGCAAGCAACTGGTCGGCAAGGCGGTGTCCGATTTCTTTCAGTTCGATTTCGCCACGCTCGAACAGCGCGCGCGCAGCGAACCGGGCGCGATCTGGCCGATCCGCGACGTCGCCCTCGGCCGCCGCTTCTTCGCCATCGTGCGTGCGCCGATGCTGCAGCAGATCAACAGCGTCGTGCGCATTCCGGCGACCGGCACCTCGACGAGCGAGTCGCTCGCGCAGATCCAGGCGAACACACGCGCAGACGCCCATCCGAAATACATCGGCAATGACGATGCGATCCGCAAGGCGCTCGCCTGCGGCCATCAGCTGTTCGCCAAGCAGGTGCCGATTCTGCTGCAAGGCGCCACCGGCACGGGCAAAGAAGCCTTCGCGCGCAACCTGCACCGCGAAAGCCTTTGGCACGACAAGCCATTCGTCACGATCAACTGCGCGGCGATTCCGGACAGCCTGATCGAGAGCGAACTGTTCGGCTACGCGCGCGGCGCGTTCGCCGGCGGCGCGAAAGAAGGTCGGATCGGCAAGATCCAGCAGTCGAACGGCGGCACGCTGTTCCTCGACGACATCTGCGACATGCCGCCGGCGCTGCAGATGAGTTTGCTGCGCGTGATCGAGGAGCGCGAGATCACGCCGCTCGGCGGCGACACGGCGATTCCCGTCGATCTGCACGTGGTCAGCGCCAGCCATCGTGACGTCCGCAGCATGGTCGCCAACGGCGAATTCCGCGAAGATTTGTATTACCGCCTTAACGGCATGACCTTGTCGCTGCCGCTGCTGCGCGAGCGCAGCGACAAGGCCGAGCTGATCCGCGCATTGCTGCGCGAGGAGGCACCCGACGCCGCGATCGACATCGCACGCGATGCGTTCCAGCGCCTCATCGACTATCCGTGGCCCGGCAACGTGCGCCAGTTGCGCAACGTGCTGCGCACGGCGTCGGTGTTGTGCCGCGACCATGTGATCCGCCTGTCGAATCTGCCGCAGGAGATTCTCGACGGCGATTTTCTGCCGCCGTCGACACAGGAGGCATCGAACGGCGACGCCGGGGAAGCCATCGGATCACCGTCTACCGCGCTGCGTGAAGCCGAGCGCGCGGCGCTGCTGCGCGAACTCGAACGTCTGCGCTGGAACGTGAGCCGCACCGCGCGCGCCCTCAATGTCAGCCGCAATACGCTTTACCGCAAGATGCACAAACACGGCATCGTGCTGTCGCATTGAACGCGTCATACGGAAATGAAAAAGGCCGGCATTGCGCCGGCCTTTTTTTTCTTCGCTCGGAGCGACTCAGGCTTTGAGCACCCCGCTCAGCTTCGCCGCCTGCGTCGCCAGCGCGTCCATCAGCGGCGGATTCAGGCAGTCGTAGGGTTCCAGGCCGATCTCCTTCAGGCGCTCGCGCACCGCGCCCATGTTTTTCGGGTCCGCGCCGGATTCGATGATCGAGGAGACGAACGCCGCGAAACCCGCGGGCGCCCAGCCGCTCTGCGGCGAAAGCTCGGCGTGGATGAAGTCGAGGCCGAAGAATGCGTGCTTGTCGTTCTCGATGCGGCCGAACAGATGCACGCCGCAGCCGGTGCAGGCATGGCGCTGGATCGTCGCCTTCTCGTCGACGATCTTCAGTTTGTTCTCGTTGTCCGTGACCTTCACCTTGTCGCGCGGCACGACACCGACGACCGAAAACAGCGCGCCGGCCGGCTTCCAGCACTTGGTGCAGCCGCAGGCGTGGTTGTGCAGCACCTGCGAATCGACCTGGACCTTGACCGGATTGCTCGCGCATTGGCACACGAGCGTGCCGCCGGCGAAACCCGCGGTGGCCGGCTTGATGCCGTTGTCGACGGATGGATGAATTGCAACTGCCATGGCTCTACCTCCCGATGTGTGAGTAGCTGATACGGCGTCCCGGCCGCGAGAATCACAATGCAGCAATCCGTCACCGCAATGCTGGAAAACCTCAATACTTGATCACGGAGCGGATCACCTTGCCTTCATGCATCAAATCGAAGGCATGGTTGATCTTCTCCAGCGGCAAGGTCTCGGTGACGAACTCATCGACCTTGAGTTCGCCGGCGAGATAACGCTCGACATAGCCCGGCAGCTGCGAGCGGCCCTTCACGCCGCCGAACGCCGAACCGCGCCAGACGCGGCCGGTGACGAGCTGGAACGGACGCGTCGCGATCTCCTGTCCCGCGCCGGCGACGCCGATGATGATCGATTCGCCCCAGCCTTTGTGGCAGCACTCGAGCGCCGAGCGCATGACATTCACGTTGCCGATGCATTCGAACGAGAAATCGACGCCGCCGTCGGTCAGATCGACGATCACCTGCTGGATCGGCTTGTCGTAATCCTTCGGGTTGACGAAATCGGTGGCGCCCATCGCCTTCGCCATCTCCCACTTCGACGGATTCACGTCGACCGCGATGATGCGCGAAGCTTTGGCCATCACCGCGCCCTGCACGACGGCGAGGCCGATGCCGCCGAGGCCGAACACCGCGACCGTCGCGCCCGGCCACACCTTCGCGGTGTTGAGCACCGCGCCGACGCCGGTGGTGATGCCGCAGCCGAGCAGGCACACCTTGTCGAGCGGCGCCTTCGGATTGATCTTGGCAAGCGAGATTTCCGGCAGCACCGTGTATTCGGAAAACGTGCTCGTGCCCATGTAGTGCAGCACCTGCTTGCCCTTGTACGAGAAGCGCGAGGTGCCGTCGGGCATGAGGCCCTTGCCCTGGGTCACGCGGATCTTCTGGCACAGGTTGGTGCGCCCGGACTTGCAGAATTTGCACTCGCCGCATTCGGGCGTGTACAGCGGAATGACATGATCGCCGGGCTTCACGCTCGTCACGCCCGGCCCGACTTCCTCGACGATGCCGCCGCCTTCGTGCCCGAGGATGACCGGAAACAATCCTTCCGGATCGGCACCCGAGAGCGTGAACGCATCGGTATGGCAAACACCCGTCGCGACGATGCGCACGAGCACTTCGCCGGCCTTCGGTCCTTGCAGATCGACTTCCTCGATTTCCAGAGGCTTACCCGCTTCAAAGGCGATGGCCGCTTTGGTTTTCATCTCTACCTCGCAATCAATTGAAATGGTTTTGAATAACTCGGCGACTCAACCTCGCAGAACCCCCGCGTGATGGCGCAGGTGATCCTCGATGAACGTGCTGACGAAGTAGTAGCTGTGGTCGTAGCCCGGCTGCATGCGTAGCGTCAGCGGCTGCCCCACTTTTTTGCACACGGCCTCGAAAATCTCCGGCCGCAGCGTGTCGTTGAGGAACGAGTCCTGGTCGCCCTGATCGATCAGGATCGTGCCGGGAAAGGTCTTCTTCTGCACCAGTTCGCTCGCGTCGTACTGTTTCCAGGTTTCGCGATCGGGGCCAAGGAAGCGCGGGAACGCGTTCTCGCCCCAGCGCACCTGCATCGGCGTGACGATCGGGGCGAACGCGGACACCGAGCGGAAACGATCGCTGTGCCTGAGCGCGATCGTCAACGCGCCGTGGCCGCCCATCGAATGGCCGAAGATGCCGACGCGCTGCGTGTCGACCGGGAAGTGCTCGGCGATCAGCTCCGGCAGTTCCTGGCTGCAGTAGGTGTACATGTTGAAGTATCTCGACCACGGTTCGACCGTCGCGTCGAGGTAATAACCGGCGCCGGCGCCGAATTGCCAGTCCTCCGCTTCGCCGGGAATGCCGGTGCCGCGCGGGCTCGTGTCGGGCGCAATGATGATGAGGCCGAGCTCCGAGGCGACGCGCTGCGCGCCCGCTTTGATCGTGAAGTTCTCTTCGGTGCAGGTCAGCCCCGACAGCCAGAACAGCGCCGGTACGCGGCCGAGCTTCGCCTGCGGCGGCTGATACACGGTGAACCGCATCGGCCCGTTGCACACAGCCGACATGTGCCGGTAGAAACCCTGCACGCCGCCAAAACTTTTCTGTTCGGAAATTTTTTCGATAACCGCCACAAACAGATCCTTTTCGTTGCTTGGAGAGAAAGTCGGACCGCAGCGGGCGCGCCCCCGTTCCCCAAGGAATGACAAGGATTCTAGGACGGCTGGGCGGTACGGGAAGAGGTGTGCGAAATCTTAGAAAAGAGGCTACGCAAACTGTCCCGGAAGCGGGACAGCGGCGTTCTGGGCTTCTTTGCTGCCGTCATTCCAGCGAAAGCTGGAATCCAGCTTTTTATTCTGATTCAGATCAAGAACTGGATTCCGGCTTTCGCCGGAATGACGAGCGGGGGCGGCTCGATGAATCGAGCCCCTACGGCGCCGTCCACTTTTTCAGCCAAGCATTGACCGTGTCATGCCAGAGCACGCTGTTCTGCGGCTTCAGCACCCAGTGGTTCTCGTCGGGGAACTCGAGCATCTGGCTCGGAATGCCGCGGCGTTGCAGTGCGGTGAACGCGGCGATTCCCTGTTCGACCGGGATGCGGAAATCCTGCTCGCTATGGATCACGAGCATCGGCACGCGCCAGTCCTTCACGTAGTTCGCCGGATTGAACTTCTCGTAGTTCTCCGGTTTCTCCCATGGCGTGCCTTTGTTCTCCCATTCGGAGAACCACAGCTCTTCGGTCGAGTAGCCCATCATGCGGTTGTCGAACACGCCGTCGTGATCGACGAGGCACTTCCACGGCTGATTCCACTTGCCGGCGATCCAGTACACCATGAAGCCGCCGTAGGAGGCGCCGAGCGCGCAGGCGCGGCCGCCGTCGAGAAAAGTATACTTTTCCAGCGCCGCCGCCCAGCCTTTCTGCAGATCCTCGAGCGGCTTGCCGCCCCAGTCGCCGGAGATCGAATCGGTGAACGCCTGGCCGAAACCGGTCGAGCCGTGAAAGTTGACCATGACGACGGCGAAGCCCTGCCCCGCATAGGTCTGCGGGTTCCAGCGATAACTCCAGTCGTTGCCGAACGCACCCTGCGGGCCGCCGTGGATCAGGAACGCGACCGGATACTTCTTGCTCTTATCGAAGCCGACCGGCTTGACCACGTAGCCTTGCACGCTGTCGCCGCCCGCGCCCTTGAACGTGAACGGCTCGAACGCGCCGGTGTCGACGAAGGCCATCTTCACCGAATTCTGATTGGTCAGCTCCGCGACCTTGCCGCCGCTGGCCGCGACACGGAAAAGATCGGCCGGCGTCTTCAGCGTTGCGCGTGCGAACACGATGTCGTTGCCGCGCACGCTGTAATCGTGCACCGCGCCGTCGCCGGCGAGCTTGGCCACTTTGCCGCTCGCGATATCGATCGCGAACAGCGGATGCTCGCCGTTGTCGTCCGCCGTCGCGAACAATTTCTTGCCATCAGCGGAAAGCTTGAGGCCGCCGGCGGAACGATCCCACGTCGGCGCGATTTCGCGCGTCGCGTGGCTGCCGATGTCCATCGCCATGATCGCGAAGCGATCGGCCTCGAAACCCGGACGCTTCATCGCGAGGTAGTACAGCGTCTTGCCGTCCGCGGACGGCACGGGCGCCGTGTCCCACGCGGGATTGGCCGCGGTCAGATTCTTCGGCGCGGCACTGGCGTCCGTCGGCACCGAGTAGATGTCGAAATTGGTCGACCACGGCTCGCTGCTGCCGGCAATGCGCACGCTGAAGTACACCGTCGCGCCGTCGGGCGAGAACGCGAATTCGTCGTCGCCGCCGAACGGCTTCGACGGCACGTCGCCGTCGATTCCGCGCGTGAGCAGCTTCGGCGCGCCGCTGAGCTTTCCATTCGCATCGATGCCCGCGGCGAACAATTGCGAGCGGCGACCGTCCGCCCAAGTATCCCAGTGGCGGATGAACAGCTTGTCGAAGACGCGGCCGCTGGCTTTGCTCTTGTCCTTCTCGTCGAGCCGCTGCTTCGTGCACGCGATCGGATCACTTTCCTTGCCGCAGTCGGCAAAGATGTCGATCGACAGCAGCACCTGCTTGCCGTCGGGCGAGAGTTTGTAGTTGTTTACGTCCAGCGCGAGGTTCGTCACTTGTATCGCCGCGCCTTTGCCGCCGACCCGCTGGCGCCAAACCTGGCCTTTGTCCTGATAGAACACCGCGCTGCCATCGGCCGACCAGCGCGGCGCCATTGCGTTGGCCGCGGCGTCGGTCAGCCGCGCCGCTTCGGCCTTGGGATTGCCGAGATCGATCAGCCAAAGGCCGTTCTTGCCCTTGTTGGCGGCGTAGTCGGTCTCGCGCACCTGATAGGCGACGCGCTTGCCGTCGGGCGAAATCTGCGGATCGCTGACCCGGTCGAGCATGACGAGATCGTGGATGCCGAACGGATGCGGCACGGAGGCGCTCGCTTGAGTGCCGATCAGTACCATTGCAATAGCGACCAGTGCTTTCATTCCTCTCTCCCGTTTTTGTCCGCCATTCCGGCGGAAGCCGGAATCCAGCTCTTTAATTTTCAACTCGCCTTGGCCGGCACCCGGCCGTATCTATCTTCGAGCCGGACGATATCGTCCTCGCCGAAATAATCCCCGCACTGCACTTCGATCAGATGGATGTCGGCGTCGGTCGGATTTTCCAGCCTGTGCACGGTCTCGACCGGGATATAGCAGGACTGATTGCGCTCGAGCAGGAACTCCTTCTCGCCGACGCGCACCTTCGCCGTGCCGTGGACGACGGTCCAATGCTCGCTGCGGCGATGATGCAATTGCAGGCTCAGCACTTGCCCGGGCTTGACCGTGATGCGCTTGACCTTGCAGTCCTCGGCGTCCTCGAGCACGGTGTAGCTGCCCCACGGACGATGCACGGTCTGATGATGGCGCACGGCGACATGGCCGTCGTCGCGCAGCTGCTCGACGACCTGCTTGACCTGCTGCGCATGCTCGCGGTCGGACACCAGCACTGCGTCGCCCGTGTCGACGATGACGAGGTCCTTCACGCCGACCGCGGCGACGATGCGCTTGTCGCTCTGGATGTAGCAATTCTCACTGCCGACGACGACGGCCTTGCCGACCACGCGGTTGCCCGCGGCGTCGGGCTCGGCCGTCGACGGAATTTCGCTGACCGCCTTCCACGAGCCGACGTCGCTCCAATCGAACCCGGCCGCGACGACGGCGCGGCGCCGTGCGCGCTCCATCACCGCGTAGTCGATCGAGATGTCGGGCTGGGCGAGGAAAGTGTCCTTGTCGTATTCGACCGGGCTTTCGTGCGTGCGCGCATGCGCGTGACAGGTCTGCGCGGCGGCGAGCACGTCCGGGCAAGTCTGTTCGGCGGCGGCGAGCAGCGCATCCACGCGGAAGCAGAACATGCCAGAGTTCCACACGTAATCGCCGCTGGCGAGATATTGCTTCGCCTTCTCGACATTCGGCTTTTCCACGAAAGCAGCTATCTCGCGTTCTCCGCTGTCGCCTATTTGTGCGCCCTGGCGGATATAGCCGAAGCCTGTGTCCGGATGCTGCGGCGGAATGCCGAACGTGACGAGCCAGCCGTCCTGCGCGAGCGCCTGCGCGCGCGCGACATCGGCGACGAACGCGTCGACGTTGTCGATCAGATGATCCGCGGCGAGGATCAGCAGGCAGGCATCCGCGCCGAAGTGCTCGCGCACGTACAGCGCCGCGAGCACGATCGCGGGCGCGGTGTTGCGTCCGGCCGGTTCGAGCAGAAAACGCATGCGGTCAATGTTCGCGCCGGGATGGCGCGCGTATTCGTCGCGGTTGAGAAAATAGAAATCGCGCCCGGTCACCGTGAGCACGTTGCCGTCGGTTGCCACGCGCAGCGCGCGCGTCAGCGTCTTGTACAACAGCGTCTGTCCGTCGGCCATGCTCATGAACGGCTTCGGGTAGGCGCTGCGCGACACCGGCCACAGCCGGGTGCCGGCGCCGCCGGACAGAATCACGGGGATCAACATCGGTACATCTCCCATTGCTTCTTCTCGTCATTCCTGCCTTCGCGGGAATGACGATATATGGTTCGTCCTTACTTCATTTCAGCCAGCTCGCCGATCACCGCATCGAGTCCCTGCGTCCAGTCCGGCAACGTCACGCCGAACTGTTCGCGCAGCTTCGAGGCGTCGAGCACCGAATACGCCGGACGCCGCGCCTTGGTCGGAAATTCCGCCGTGCTGATCGCGGCGACTTCGATTTCGCGCGGAATCAATCCCGCCGCCGCCGCGCGCGCGACGATCGCACGCGCGAACCGGCACCACGTCGTTTCGCCGCCCGCGGCGAGGTGACACGTGCCATTGTAGCGTGCGCGCTGCGCCGCATCGCCGTCCTGCCAGCGTTTGAGGACCGCCGCCGTCGTTGCGGCGATCAAGCGGCTCGAGGTCGGCGCACCGCGCTGATCATCGACCACGGTCAACCGATCGCGTTCCCGCGCCAAGCGCAACATCGTGCGCAGGAAATTGCCGCCACGCGCACCGTACACCCATGCCGTACGCAGGATCAGATGCGCGCAGCCGGATTCGCGCAGCGCCTCTTCACCGGCCAGTTTGCTGCGCCCGTACGCGCCGAGCGGCGCGGTCGCATCGTCCTCGCGGTATGGGCGCGCCCCCTGACCGTCGAACACATAGTCCGTCGAATAATGCACGACCAACGCACCGCTCTTCGCCGCCCAGGCGCCGATCTGCGCCAACGCGTCGCCGTTGATGCGCGCAGCAATCGCGGGTTCGTCTTCCGCGCGATCGACCGCAGTGTACGCGGCCGCGTTGGCAATGATGTCCCAGGGCTCGCTCTGCAACGCCTGCGCCAGTGAGTCCGCGCCGCCGAGATCGACACGCGCACAATTGATGCCGCCCGGCAGCTTTCCGCTGCGCGTCGCGGCCGTCACCTCGCCGAGCGGCGCGAGCGAGCGCTGCAATTCGAAGCCGACTTGGCCGTTGGCGCCGAGCAGAAGAATTTTCATCGGACATTCACTGCGTGCCGCCTGCGCTCGATGAAGCGCCAATTTGCTTATCGAGAAACGAGAGCAGCTTGGTGTACAGCTCTGCGGTGTGCTCCTCGTCGTAGAAACCATGTGCTTCCGTGCGCTGATACAGCCATTCGTGTTCCACCTTGCGCTTGTTCAGCTCGTTGTGCAGATTCTCTGCCTGGGTCGCGGGCACGCGTTCGTCCGCCCCTCCCGCGACGAGCATCACTTTGGCTTTGAGGGAGTCCAGATGGGCCATCGGCGAACGGTCCCATAACACGGTTTCGTCATCACCGAGCACCATCCGCAAGTAGCTGCGTCCAGATTGCGACCCGTTCACGTCGCTGCTCTTCACCCAGCCGCGCAAATCATAGATGCCCGCGTAGCCAATCGCGCATTTGTACAGATCCGGCTCTTTGACCGCACCCCATAGAGCTGCATAGCCGCCGTAACTGCCGCCATAAATGCAGATTCGTTTGGCATCGGCGACGCCTTCCTTGACCGCCCAACGCGTTGCGTCGGTCACGTCATCCTGCATCTTGGCGCCCCACTCACGATATCCGGCCTTCTGGAACGCATCGCCGTAGCCACCGGAACCGCGGAAATTCACCTGCAACACCGCGTATCCACGACTGGCAAGCAGCTGCACTTCGGAGTCGTATCCCCAAGCATCGTAAACCTCGTACGGGCCGCTGTGTGGAACCACGACTAACGGAAGATTCTTCGCTTCTTCCTTGCCCGGCGGACGAGTCAGAAAACCGTGCAGCTCCAGACCGTCACGTGCTTTGAGGCTGATCGGCTCCATCATCGACATTTGCGCAGGCTTGATCCAATCGGCGCGAGAAAGCAGCGCGGAGATCTTCTTCTGCTCCAGGTCGTACAGATAATAGGTACCCGGATCCGCGTCGGAGGACGCGAGAAAAACCACTTTCTTGCCGTCGAGCGAGGCGCTGGTGATGCTGATGTCCTCGCCCGGAAATTGTTTCATCAGGCTCACCAACACGGTGGCTTCTTGCGCAGTTTTGTCCAGCAAAACGACCGCAGGCCGTCCAATGTAGGTGCGAAGCGCAAACGCGTCCTGTCCGTCGAACGTTTTAATCAAGCTAGCAGCGCTCGATGTCTTGGCACTCCACAGCGGCTCGGCCTTCTGGGTCTTCACGTCCCAGCGGCAAATGCCGCCGACGCCGTTCGCACCGGCACAATTCATATAGACGCTGTTATTCGTGCGATCGAACATGACCGGGATCAATACGTCCCCGCCTTTGCCCTCGTCGTAGAGCGCCTGCCAGTCGCCGCCATCGGCGTTGCGGTAGAACACTTTGTAGTTTCGATCCGTATCGCGCCCGAAAGCGAAACGGATGCGTCCTGCGTGATCGGCGAGAAAATCGGCGTCGCGCAGCGGCGAGGTCGCGACCAGCTGTTTGCTCCCGGTATTGACGTTTATCCGATACGCCTCGGAAAAAGCGCCATCGAAACTCCGCGAGTGGCCTGGACCGTTGAACGGGATCGCGCCGATCAGGGCGCTGTCCGGATCGTTGCGCAACTCTGAAACAACAAAGCCATAACCATAGTCAGGTTCGGCGCCTTTGATCATCGTCGCCGTGGTCGGTTTCGTACCGGCCCGATAGCCGTACAGAACGCCGGCTCCGGTGCCGTCGCCCTTGACGGTGAACAACTCTCCCGTGGCATAGGGCGCCGTTTCGCCGCCGACGTGTTTGCCCAAGGTGTATATGAGGCGATTCGGACCGATCCATTGGAACGTCGACAGTTCATCGCCTTCGCGGGGACTGAGATTCACTCCCTTCTTGTCGGCCAGATGCACGAGGCCGAGTACGCGTCTGCCCTTGACCACGGCAATCGTGGCTAAATATTCGCCGTCCGGAGAAATGGCCGCAGCAACGTACTGGGCGTGTTTAGCAAAATCCGCGACGGGTATATCAGCATGTGCCGAATTGCCGATCAGCCATGCCGCTGCCGCGCAGACGAACGTCCAAGATCTCATACCGCTTCCCCTTGTTTGGCGTGATTGACCAGGCGAACTCTTCATTTCAAGGCTACTGTGATCGAACAGACATGCAGGTAGCCGTTATCTTGGCAATCGATCATCCGGCACGTCGCGCAAAAACGGCGCCTTCTCATCCTTCCCCGACAACTGCGGTGCGCTGATCGGCCAGTCGATCGCGATGTCGGCGTCGTTCCAGCGGATGCTCGCATCGGCGGCGCCGTCGTAGAGCGCGGTGCATTGATAGGTGAACGTGGCGAAATCGGACAGCACGGCGAAGCCGTGGGCGAAGCCTTCGGGTATCCAGAAGTGGCGTTTGTTTTCCGCGCTCAGCACGACGGCGGCCCAGCGGCCGAACGTCGGCGAGCCGCGGCGGATGTCGACAGCGACATCGTAGACTTCGCCTTCGAGCACGCTGACGAGCTTGCCCTGCGGATTGGGCCACTGGTAGTGCAGACCGCGCAGCACGCCGCGCGCGGAGCGCGAGACGTTGCTCTGCACGAAGCGGCGGTCGATGCCGGCCTTTTTATACTTTTCTTCGTTGTAGCTTTCGTAGAAAAAGCCGCGCGCGTCGCCGAACACTTGCGGTTCGAGGATGAGGCAGCCGGGCAGATCGGTCTCAATCGATTTCATTCACGCGTCCTTGCTTGACCAGTTGCTGCAGGTATTGGCCGTAGCCGTTCTTCGCCAGCGGCGCAGCGAGGCGCAGCACCTGCTCGGCGTCGATCCAGCCGCTGAGATAGGCGATTTCCTCGGGACAGCAGACTTTCAGGCCTTGGCGATTTTCGATCGTCTCGATGTAGTTCGACGCTTCGGTCAGCGATTCGTGCGTGCCGGTGTCGAGCCAGGCGTAGCCGCGGCCGAGCTTTTCGAGCATCAGCGAAACATCGTCAAGATAGCAGCGGTTGAGATCGGTGATCTCGAGCTCGCCGCGCGGCGAGGGTTTCAACGCCGCGGCGAAATCGCTGGCGCGGCCGTCGTAGAAATACAGCCCGGTGACCGCGTAGTTCGACTTCGGCTGCTTCGGCTTTTCTTCGAGCCCGGAGACCTTGCCGGAGGCATCGAACGCGGCCACGCCGTAGCGTTCCGGATCGCGCACCCAGTAGCCGAACACGGTGGCTCCGTGATCGCGCGAGGCGGCGCGGCGCAGCACGTCGGTGAGGCCGTGGCCGTAGAAAATGTTGTCGCCGAGAATCAGGCAGCTCGGCTTCGCGTCGACGAAGTCGCGGCCGATCAGGTAGGCCTGCGCGAGTCCGTCCGGCGACGGCTGCACGGCGTAGCGGATCGAGATGCCCCACTGCGATCCGTCGCCGAGCAGCTTCTGGAACAACGCCTGCTCGTGCGGCGTGTTGATCACCAGCACCTCGCGGATGCCGGCGAGCATCAGCGTCGACAGCGGATAGTAGATCATCGGCTTGTCGTACACCGGCAAGAGCTGTTTGCTGATGACCTGGGTCAGCGGATACAGGCGCGTGCCCGAGCCGCCGGCGAGGATGATGCCTTTTTCCGTTTGCGTCGTTCGCGCCATGGCGCTCCCCCCTTTTTTAGGCCGTGCCGAGGCGTTCCATGCGGTAGCTGCCGTCGAGCACGCGGTTGGCCCAGGTTTCGTTGGCGAGGTACCAGTCGACCGTGCGCGTGATGCCGGACTCGAAGCTCTCCGCCGGTTTCCAGCTCAACTCGCGCTTGAGCTTGCCCGCGTCGATCGCGTAGCGGCGATCGTGGCCCGGGCGGTCGGTGACGAAGCTGATCAAAGAGTCGCGCTTGGCGCCGCCGGCCAGCGGGCGGCGCTCGTCGAGCAGCGCGCAGATCGTGCGGACCACGTGGATGTTCTCGCGCTCTGCATCGCCGCCGACGTTGTACACCTCGCCGGGCCGGCCGGCGTCGAGCACGCGGCGGATCGCACTGCAATGGTCGCCGACGTAGAGCCAGTCGCGCACGTTCTTGCCGTCGCCGTAGACCGGCAGCTTCTCGCCGACGATCGCCTTGTGGATCATCAGCGGGATGAGCTTCTCGGGGAATTGGTACGGGCCGTAGTTGTTCGAGCAGTTCGTCGTCAGCGTCGGCAGACCGTAGGTGTGGTGGAACGCGCGCACGATGTGGTCGGACGAGGCTTTCGACGCCGAATACGGCGAGTTCGGCGCGTAGGCGGTGGTTTCAGTGAACTTGCCGTCGGCGCCGAGCGAGCCGTAGACCTCGTCGGTCGACACGTGCAGGAAGCGGAATCCCGTTTTGGCCGTGTCGGCCAGGCCGCGCCAATGTTTCAGCGTCGCCTCGAGCAGGCCGAGCGTGCCGACGACATTGGTGTGGATGAACGCCGCCGGCCCGTCGATCGAGCGGTCGACGTGCGATTCGGCGGCGAAATTCACGATCGCGTCGGGCTTGTGCTCGGCGAGCAGCTGGCCGACGAACTCGCGGTCACCGATGTCGCCCTGGGCGAAAACATGGTTTGGATTATTTTTCAGCGGGGCGAGCGTATCGAGATTGCCCGCATAGGTGAGCTTGTCGAGATTGACGACGCGATGACCGTCCGCGACCGCGCCGAGCACGAAATTGCCGCCGATGAAACCGGCTCCGCCGGTGACCAAAAGGGTTTTCATGGAATTCAGTTGTTCCGTTGCGCCAAGTCGGCGGGAATTGAGGGCCGGGCATTTTAGCCCAGAACTCCGGCGCCGCCCACCGACGCCGCGGTCAAGCGATTGATTCTGTTAGAAATGCGTATGGAACCCCATGACGATCCGCGCGAGCCTGCTACACTGCGGGTCGACTCTTCACCCGCTGCGGAATGATTACCGAAGTCGTCCTGGTCGTTTTCCTCGCCCTGCTCAACGGGTTCTTCGCCCTGAGCGAAATGGCGCTGATGACCTCGCGCAAACTGCGCCTGAAACAGCTCGCCCAGACCAGCCGGCGCGCACGTGTCGCGCTCGACCTGGCGCAGCAGCCGGAGAAGTTTCTGTCGACGGTGCAGGTGTTCATCACCCTGATCGGCATCGGCACGGGCACCGCGCTCGGCGCGAGACTCGGCGAGCAGATCGCGCAGTGGCTCAGCGCGTCGAACCTGCCGGCGATCGCCCAATACGCGCTGCCGGTCGGCGTCGCCCTCAGCGTCTCCGGCATCACCTTCGCCAACATGCTGCTCGGCGAACTGGTCCCCAAGCGCCTCGCCCTCGTCGCGCCGGAAAAGTTCGCTACCGCGGTGGCGATTCCGATGCGCGTGCTGACCTGGATCGCGACACCCTTCAGTTTCGTCCTGATCTGGATAACGCGCCGGCTGCTGCATCTGTTCAAGCTCGATCAGGCCAGCGGCGAGCGGGTCAGCGAGGAAGAGATCCGTCTGCTCGTCTCCGAAGGCGCCGAACAGGGCGTCATCGACTCCGACGAGCACAACATGGTCAACCGCGTGCTGCGCCTGGGCGACCGCAGCGTCGACTCGTTGATGACGCCGCGCCCGCGCATCGCCTGGCTCGACGTGACCGTGCCGCTGGCCGAAAACTTGGCGGTGATGCGCGAGTCCTCGCATTCGCGCTACCCGGTTATGCGCGGCAGCGACAAGGACGTGCTCGGCATCCTCGAAGTGAAGAACCTGATCGACATCCTCGAAAAGCCCGCCGGCGAACAGCCGAAGATCGATTTGTTCCGTACCTTGGCCAAGCCGGTTTACGTGCCCGGCACCGCGCGCGCGCTCGACCTGCTCGAGGAACTGCGCGACGCGGCCACGCCGATGGCGTTCATCGTCGACGAGTACGGCGACATCGAAGGCCTGGTCACGCTCAACGACCTGCTCGGCGCGGTCGTCGGCAAGGCCGCGCTGCCGGCCGTCGAGGTGCACGGCGGCGAGGACGCGCCGATCGTCGAACGCGTCGACGGCAGCTGGCTGATCGACGGTGCGCTCGGCATCGACGACTTGCGCGAATTGACCGGCATTTCCCGATTCCCGCACGACGAAGACGACGACTACCGCACCGCCGCGGGCATGGTCATCGCGCAGTTCGGCCGCATTCCGCAGTGTGCGGAGCATTTCGAATGGGCGGGATTCCGCTTCGAAGTCGTCGACCTCGACGGCGCGCGCATCGACAAGATTCTGATCAGCCGGCTGAACGAAACGGCGGCGTCGGAGGATGACAGCGGCTGACGAGCGGCGGGAGGTGAAGGTTTTCCCTCACTCCTTCTTCGCCATCCTCGCCATCCTCTGCGCGTCGTCGAAGATGCCGCGCAGGATGCGCACCTCGCGCTGGTCGAGATTCGCGTGCTGGAACAGCTTGCGCAGCCGCTGTTCGATCGTCACCGGCGAACGGCCCTTGTGGAAATCGATGTCGTTGAGCGTCTGGAACAGATGGCCGAAGAAATACTCCATCTGCTCGCCCGTCGCCGGCGGGTCGGATTTGGGCCCCGTGTCCTGGAGAGGCTGCGTTTCCAACTGCGCCAGGCGCAGTTCGTACGCCAGCACCTGCACCGCCTGGGCGAGATTGAGCGAGGAATAGCTCGGATCGGCGGGAATATGCACGGCGACGTGGCAGCGCATCAGTTCCTCGTTCTCCAGCCCGGTGCGCTCGTTGCCGAACACGATAGCGACCTCGCCGCCCGTCGTCGCCGCCTCGCGCACGCGCGCGGCCGCGTCGCGCGGGGCGATTTCGGGCAAGGACACCCCGCGCCGCCGCGCCGTGCATCCGAGCACGAAGCTGCAATCGGCGATCGCCTCCGCCAGCGTCGGCACGACGACGATGTTCTCGAGCACGTCGTCCGCCCCGGCGGCCATCGCTGTCGTGTCTGCGTGCGGATATTTATGCGGAGCGACGAGCACGAGCCGGGTGAAACCCATGGTGCGGATCGCGCGCGCCGCGGCGCCGATGTTGCCGGGATGCGAGGTGCGGACGAGGACGAAGCGGGTCGATGACATGAGTGAATGGGCGTGGAAACGGCCGTTTATGTTACCCTGCGCGCCGCCGCGCAAGCCGCGGTCCGTTCTTTATCAGCGTCACCGGAGTTCCCATGGCACGTCCCGCCGTCAATGTCGCGGTCAAAGCCGCGCGCGCCGCAGGCAATATCATCCTGCGCTATCTCAACCGCGTCGAAGGTCTGACCGTCGAGGAGAAGGCGCGTCACGACTATGTCAGCGAAGTCGACAAGCTCGCCGAGGCCGAGATCATCAAGGAACTGCGCCGCGCCTATCCCGAACACGGCTTTCTCGGCGAGGAATCGGGGCAGAAGGGCAAAACCGACAAGGTCTGGATCATCGATCCGCTCGACGGCACGCACAATTACCTGCGCGGCTTTCCGCATTTCTGCGTCTCGATCGGCTTCCGCGATCACGGCGATCTCGTCTACGGCGTGGTCTACGATCCGCTGCGCGACGAGATGTTCACCGCGAGCAAGGGCGACGGCGCTTTCCTCAATGACCGCCGCATCCGCGTGACCAAGCGCGAAAGCCTCGCCGGCGCGCTGCTCGGCACGGGATTTCCCTATCGCCAGCGCCGCCATCTCGGCCCGCAATTGGACATGACGCGCGCCCTGCTCGGCGAAGCCGAAGACATCCGCCGCACCGGCTCGGCCGCGCTCGACCTCGCTTACGTCGCGGCCGGACGTCTGGACGGCTATTTCGAGCCGGGTCTGAATCCATGGGACATGGCCGCGGGCATCCTGCTCGTGCGCGAAGCGGGCGGCCAATGCACCGATTTCGCCGGCAAGGCCGGCATGCCGGAAAACGGCAATCTCATCGCCGGCAACCATTTCGTCGCCGCAGCGATGGCGAAGGTGATCTCGGCGCACGCGCCGCCGACGTTGCTGTAACGCCGTGCTTTAGCCTCCCCCTTCAAGGGGGAGGTTGGAGGGGGATGGTGTTCAGCGTGTGGCGCCGGGATTAAAACCATCCCCACCCAACCCTCCCCTTGAAGGGGAGGGCTTTACTTTCAGCGCGCGTTGGCCACCGCGCGCGTGGGGAGAAAGGACGCGGCGCGATCCAGCGCCGCGTCAATATCCACACTCAGATCTTCGACCGCTTCGATACCGACGGACAGGCGCAGCAAACCGTCGCCGATGCCAGCGACGCGGCGCGCTTCGGCGTCCATCGCCGCGTGCGTCATCGTCGCCGGATGCGCGACGAGGCTTTCGACGCCGCCGAGCGATTCCGCCAGCGTGAACGACTGCAATCCGTTGACGAACGCTTCCACCGCCGCGGCACCGCCGGCCAGATCGAAGCTCAGCATCGCGCCGAAACCGCGCTGCTGACGCGCCGCCAAGGCGTGCTGCGGGTGGCTGGCGAGGCCGGGGAAGTAGACCTTTTCCACCGCCGGATGGGCATCGAGAATCTCCACGATCGCCGCGGCGTTCTCCTGATGCGCGCGCAGGCGCGGCTGCAGCGTGCGCAGGCCGCGCAAAGTGAGATAACTGTCGAACGCGCTGCCGGACACGCCCAGGCAGTTGCACCACCAGGCCAGTTGTTCGCCGACCGCCGCGTCCTTCCACACGACCGCGCCGCCGACGACGTCGGAATGGCCGTTGAGATACTTCGTCGTCGAATGCACGACGATGTCCGCACCGAGCGAAATCGGCTGCTGCAGCGCCGGCGACAGGAAAGTGTTGTCGACGACGACGAGCGCGCCGACTTCGTGCGCGAGGCGCGACACCGCGGCGATATCGACGATGCGCAGCAGCGGATTGCTCGGCGTCTCGATCCAGACGATCTTCGGCTTGCAGGCCAACGCCGTCGCCAGCGCATGCGTATCGTTGAAATCGACGATCGAACAGCGGTACAGCCCGCGCTTGGCCTGATTGACGAACAAACGATAGCTGCCGCCGTAGCAGTCGTGCGGCACGATGATCAAATCATCGGGACCGAGCTGCGAGGTCACGAGCGTCACCGCGGCCATGCCGGTGGCGGTGATGACGGCACCCTCGCCGCCTTCGAGATCCGCCAGCGCGCCGGCGAGGACGTCGCGGGTCGGGTTGCCCGAGCGCGAGTAATCGTACGCGCGCTTCTTGCCGAAGCCTTCGAAACTGTAGTTCGTCGACAGATAGAGAGGCGGCATCACGGCGCCGTGCGCGGCATCCTGGTCGACACCGGCGCGGGCGGCGATCGTGGCGGCTTGGCGGACGTTCTTCTGGGCGACGTGAGTCACGATTCTTCTCCGATCTTCAGGCGGTCAAACACTGTTCGAACAGGCGGCTCACGATCGCTTCCTCCTTGAGGAATGCGTCGTGGCCGTAGTCCGAAGAAATCTCGACCAGCGCGCAGGCGGCGCCGGCGCGAGTCTGGTATTCGTGCAACAGCGACAGCGGCACGGTCAGGTCTTCGCGCACCGCGAACAGCGTGGTCGGCACGCGCACCGCGGCGGGATCGATATCGTGCGCATCGAGCGAGCGGCCGAGGCAGCGGTAGGCGCCGGCGTCGAAACGGCGCACGAACTTGCGGCCGTGATGTTCGACCCAGCCGATCACTCCCTCGGCGGACGACTCGCCGCCGAAACGCTGCTCCACGCCCTCGGCTGTGCGATAGCCGAGCACCGCCAGCGATCGCGCCAGGGCGAGCGCCTCGGTCGAGTCGCTGCCGAGATCGAGAATCGCGCGCTGCACGTGGCGCAGCGCGAGCCCGAACTGCGCGGCCTTGTGCGCGGCGCTGAGCAGGACGAGGTGGCGCAGACGGTCGCCGAGCAGCGCGGCGAGCTGCTGCGCCACATTGCCGCCGTACGAGGCGCCGACGACGAGATGAATGCGGCGCACGCCAAGACGGTTGAGCAGCAGCAGGAGCGCGCGCGCCTGATCGCCGGTCGAGATCGCGGGGAAATCCAGTTGTTCCGTTCGTCCTGAGCGTAGGCCCGCAGGGCCGAAGTCGAAGGACTCGGCGCGAACGGAATTAGGACCGGTCGAGTCGTCGCAGCCGCCGAGCCAGTCGATGCCGACGAGGCGGTAGCGCCCGGTGTCGAGCACCTTGCCGGCGCCGCACTGCGACTCCCACCAGCCCTTGCCGTCGCGTGCTACCGGGCGGCGATGAGCGGAAATGCCGCCGAGCACGACGATCACCGGCGCATCGGCCGGGCCGACGCAGGTCCAGGCCAGCTTGGCGTTGCTGAGGGTTGCGCCCGACTCGAGCACGAAGGATTGCGGCAGCGCGAGCTCGCCTTCGAGCCACTGCGCGGCCGGCGCAGAAACGGCGGCCTCGATGCTCGGTTGGAGTTGCGGTTCGGCGCTCATTTCGGTCTCGTCTTTCATATCCAGCCCCGACGAGACGAATGCGGCAATACCTTGCGCTCGCCTCATCTTTACGGGGTCCACCGCGGTGTGAAGCTTCCGCGGACCTCGCAGGAATTGGCACCAATCGCAAAACCATTCAGGTTCTGTGACGGTTGCCCCGGCGTCGCTGGGCCTGTCCCTCAGCCGGTCTTGATGAGTGTGGGCATATGCTAAGGACGATAAATTTGGATGTCAAGACGTTTAGGCGTTTAGACGTCCAATTT
>DAIMZS010000008.1:0-28633 GCA_036733825.1 Rudaea sp. | reverse complement strand
CTCACAACGTTAAAGCCCCCGGCTTGGCCGGGGGATACTTACTCCAGCGAAAGCTGGAATCCAGCGACTTGCAAATCTCCAAAGGCACTGGATTCCAGCTTTCGCTCACTGCTATCCGGCATGTATTTTGCGCTGCTTCGCAGGTAGTCCACACGGCCGTCATTCCCGCGAAAGCGGGAATCCATTTTAAGGATGCATCAGAGCAAAATGGATTCCCGCTTTCGCGGGAATGACGGCCACGGAGCTTATGGCGTTTTTCGAGTCGCGGCATCGACAGACGACGCTAAGTTCTTGTGATCCACCGTGTCGCCATGGATTCGCAAAACGCATGCCGAACAGCAGTGAGCTTTCGCTGGAATGACGGCGATGGAGCTTCCGGAATAGAAAGGCCCTATGTTCGGAGAGGGGCATGGACGAATGGCATCTGAATCAACGTGGAGAAACTTGCGCATGAACGCCGAAGCAAAACCTGCTGCAAGCAGTAACACTCCGTCTCCAGAGGAACCGGTCTTTTCACTAGCCCGCTTCGAATCCACCTGCTACGCGCGCAAACACGAAGACGCCGCGCGCGAGTTCGTGGCCTTGCTCAGCATGCTCGACCGCAATTACGGCGGGTTCGACGGCGGATTCCACGCGCAACCCACCGCCAACATGATGGGGGTGGATCAGGACCCGCACATCATCAATCGCATCTGCTCGGCGCTCTCGGCATTGTTCAGCGATCCGACCTTCAGCCTCTCTTTCGATGGCTATCGGCAGATGCTGTATTTCCATCGCTGGATCGCCACGCTGTTTGCAGCCAGCTCCTTCCGCAATGCCGACCACATCCTGCGCGCGCTCAACATCAAGGGGCCGAATGCCAAGGCGGTCGAAGTCAACAACCGCGATCTCGCCAAGTTCTGTTTGCTCTACACGCCGAACTCCGAGATTCCCATGAACATGGAGGCGTTGTGGCGGACCGATCGACATCTTGCCGCGGCGCTTGCCTGCGCCTTGCTTTCGCCCCGTTTCCTGGGTGCTGCTGCCGCACACGACAAGCGCGAAGTACTGCTGCAATGGCTGCCCTCGAAGCTCGACGAGATCGACGATTTGAACGTGTTGCCGATCGGCGTGCTGCACGACGTCTACATGCATTGCAGCTATGCCGACACGTCGAAGCGGCATGCGATCAAGGCGCCGATCAACCGGCTGGTGCGCAAGAAGCTGGTGGAGATGGGCATCAAGGATGTGGAAGGTGCGCCGTGTGCACGCGCTGCCGGCGAGAAGCCGATGATGATGGTGATCCTTGAATGGTTCTCCGGCGCGCATTCGATCTATCGCACGCATTCGGCGTCGATCAAGGCTGCGCGCGAGCGATTTCATGTGGTGGGCATCGGCCATGCCGGCCAGGTGGATGAGTTGGGCAAGGCGGTGTTCGACGAGTACATCGAAGTGGTGGGCGAAACGGTCGCCTTCGTTCGCGCCAAGGCGCAGGCCTTGCGGCCGGATATCGTCTATTACCCAGCATTCGGCATGTTTCCACACAGCATTTATCTGACCAACCTGCGTCTGGCGCCGGTGCAGATCGTTTCCTATGGGCATCCGGCTACGTCGATGTCGCCGGTGATCGATTATTTCGTGTTGCCCGAAGATTGGGTCGGCGATCCGGCTTGCTTCAGCGAGAAACTGCTGTCGACGCCGAAAGAGGCGATGCCGTTCGTGCCTTCGGCGCACAGTCGCACCTATCGCCCTGTGCTGCGCGAGCGCCCGGACGTGCTGCGCATCGCCATTGCGGCGACCACCATGAAGTTGAATCCCGGCTTCGTCGAAGCGCTTGTCCGCATCCGGCGCGAAGCACAGCGGCCAACGGAGTTTCACTTCTTCATGGGCGCCGCGCGTGGTCTCGTCTATCTTGAAGCGCGCGATTTCATCCAACGCTATCTGCCCGATGCGCACGTGCATCCCATCATGCCGTATGCGGAATACATGGAATGCTTGAATGCCTGCGACATGTATTTGAATCCGTTCCCGTTCGGCAATACCAATGGCATCGTCGATGTCACCGCGCTCGGCATGGTCGGTGTGTGCAAGACCGGCCCCGAAGTGCTGGAGCATATCGACGAAGCCCTCTTCACGCGCATCGGCTTGCCGAGTTGGCTGGCTGCCAAGTCGAGCGACGGATACGTAAAGGCCGCCATACGCTTGATCAACGACGATGCGCTACGTTTGTCGCTGCGCCGCAACCTGATCGAAAGCAACGCTGTGAACGAGTTCTACCGCGGACAGCCCGAATGCTTTGCGCAGCAGATCCGGGCGCTGCTTCCATAAACGTAATCGCATGGACTCGCCCCCGCTCCGATAAGGCCTCTGGGGCCAGCGGAGGAGAGTAAAACTGTCCACCGTCGTGTAACGAGCGAGGGCGAGGCCATGAACAAGCGTACTCCTGTTGTCGAAGCGAACGAACTGGCGATCGACCTGGCCAAGAATGTGTTCGAGGTGGTGGGAGCCGATCGGCACAGTCATGAGCTATGACATCGGCGCGTGGCGACGCGCCAAGCGTTTGAACACTTTCCGGATCGTCTGCACCCACCGATGTGCCTGGGCATGGAGACAGGCCCGGGTGCGCAGGCGTGGGGTCGCCGCCTGCAGGCGAGATGGATCGCCGTAAAGATTCTTCCGGCCCACGGCGTGAAAGCGCATGGTCATCGGATAAAGAACGACCTCAACGATGCGCGGGCGATTCTGCGGGCGATGCATGATCGAGACATTGGCCCGGTGCGCGGGCTGTGTGAGCCGGCGGACAGACGTGAGCAATCGGTTGCGCGCGATGCTGCTGGAATTCGGTCTGACGGCCGGACGTGGCGAGGCGCCCCTGGGCTGCCATGATCGATTGATGTTTTCCCCGAGCGAATCGCTGGACCTGACCATGCTTTCCCTAAATACGTTGCGGGATGGCCGTAGCAAAAAAGTCCGTCGCCAGGCGCACGCGGGCCGGTACATAACGACGCTTCGGCCAAATAAGACTCACGTCTCTCGCGTCACCTATAAATTCGTCGAGAATGGTGATTACGTCCGGATGTCGAAGTTCGTCGGCAAGCGAGACCTTGGCAAACAGTCCAATGCCGACGCCGGCCAGCACGCCGGCGCGAATCGTTTCGACACTGTTCGACGAGAGATTTCCGCGAACGGTCACACTGAATCGACCTTCGGGACCCACAAAGGGCCAATTCGCTGACTCCATCAGGCCGCCATACAAAAGACAGTTGTGATCGACGAGTTCAGCGGGATTCTTTGGCGTGCCATGTTGCTCGAAGTAGCGTCGCGATCCCACACATACGAGAGGCGTTCTGGCCACGCACCTGACCACGGCGTCGGGCTCATTGACGGGGCCCACCCGGATCGCCAGGTCAATCCGATCTTCCACCAAGTCCCGCACGAAATCCGAGAGAACAAGATCTACCTGGAGGCCGGGGTGTTGCGACAACAGGTCGGGTATAAGAGGCAGGACATGAAGCCGGCCGAACGTTGCGGCTGCGGCGATGCGAACCAGACCCGAGACATTGAGCGTACTGCTTGCCAGTTCGCCGTCGGCTTCATCCATCTCATCCATCAGCGGTTTTGTTCGGTCGTAATATCGTTGCCCCTGATCGGTCAGCGTGACGTTGCGTGTGCTCCGGTTGAATAACGCCACGCCAAGGCGTTTCTCCAATGAGGCAATGGCCTTGCTGATGGCAGATTGCGAATCGCCGGTTCTGCGCGCCGCCGACGAAAATCCGCCGGCCTCAACGACAGCGATAAACGCGTTCAATTGGTAAAACCGATCCATCTTGATGACTCCGAAAAAGGATGGCTGCTCAATCCGGTTCGCCGTATTCAGTCCTCCGGCGATCCATTCGTTTAAAGGATAAGTCATATGAACTCGTTGCGGATTATCGTCGGCATCTCTCGCCATTACGCTATCTGCACCATGTACGAACAGACAGCAGGTTTCCATGACCACTCTTGCAGGCAAGGTCGCCGTCATCAGCGGCGGAACGACCGGAATCGGTTTGGCGACGGCGCAGCGATTCGTTGCCGAAGGCGCGCATGTCTTTATCTTTGGCCGTCGCCAAGCACAGCTTGACGAGGCGGCCGAACGGATCGGGCGTAACGTTACAGCTCTCCAGGCTGACGCCGCGAACCTCGATGACCTCGACCGTATCGCTGCGGCCGTAAAGGCCGAAAAAGGGATCGTCGACATCATCGTGTCGAACGCAGGCTATACGGAGCAAGCCTCCATCGACACCCTCACACCGGAGCATTTCGACAACGCATTCAATCTGATGGCGCGTGGTCCCGTCTTCATGGTGCAAAAGCTGCTACCGCTCATGAGCAACGGTGGATCGATCATCCTCGTGTCGTCGGCCATGCATGTCATGGGTATTCCTGGCCATACGGCCTATGCAGCCACCAAGGCGGCGTTGCGTTCTTATGCCCGCACATGGGCCGCGGAATTCAGGGATCGCGGCATTCGCGTCAACATGCTAAGCCCCGGCGTCACTGACACACCGATTCTCGACGCTCAGTCTGCCTCCCGTGATGATTTGGTGGCGATGTACCAAAGCATGGTTCCCATGGGCCGACTTGCGCGGGCCGAGGAGATTGCCAGCGCGGCACTGTTCCTGGCATCCGGGCAAAGTTCGTATGTCACGGGAGCGGATCTGATGGCCGATGGCGGTATCGGCCAAGTCTAGGTTTCTGCAGTTCGCTCTGCGCCCCGGCCCTCTCTCCGAGGAGAGAGGGCGTACCAGCGGCGACGCCATGCTCTACAAGTAGCGGCAAATATCCAGTAGGTTCTGCAACCCCGGACCCAGCATGTCCATCAAGCGCCGATGCGTACCCATGCGCGTCCGCTGTTTTCGTTTCTCATGACGAAGCCCGTGACGCGTCCGTTCGCATCGCGCTGAAACACGTCCCGTTTGTAGACGTTGTCGGGCTCAAACAGCACGTCGCGGGTTTCCGCCTTTAGCAGCGCCATCGGTCCGCCTGGCTTGCCACCCAGGATGCGATCGCCATCGCGCCGGATTACGTAGGTACCACTGAGGTTTCGATACGTTCCGACCAACTCGTCCATCTGGTTCGGGCTGAGCGTTATCGGCGGTGGATTAACGCGGATACGGTCGGTATGCACTATCCGTAGCAACCACTTGCCGTGGATGCGTTGCCACGTCTCCGTCATGAGCAGGTGAGCGTTGCTTACGTCAATACCAGGGCGTTGCGTCACGTCGTCCTGATGAAAGACCTGTGCAGTGTCGCCGATGATCTTGACCTCGTAGTTGCGGATGATGAGGGGCATAAGGCCATCGTCTTCCAGTTCGCGCAAGAACTTGTCGCGTCGGGCGACTTCCCCTTCTTCGACATACATGAAATCGGAGGTGGTCAGCCTCGTCCATGTCGACCGATCACCACGATGAATGGCGGTGAGCAGCAGCTTATCGTTGGCGTACAGCACATTCCTGACCTCTGCCGGCGCATCGCTGGCTTGGGCGAATGCATTGGTGAAATGGATGCTCCCGATGAGTAGGGCGATTGCGGCAGCGAGCGAGCGCTTTGTTGCGGGGTTTGAAATTTTCATCGATGTATTCCTCAGGGTACCGGCGAACGCTCGATTTTTGATGCACGAGCAGCTTCTTCCGCTGAAAGTCGCAAGCGTGGGGTAGCTATTTCGAGAAGACGATCCTTCGTTCCAGCAATCCGCTCCAAGGCGGGATACTGTTCTCCGCCGTGATATGCAAGGGCGAGCGTCGAGTCGACACCGTTATTCTCTACCGTGCACTCAATGGGAGCCGAGGCTTCTTTGGCATGGCGGATCGCTCGCTTTAATTGGTCGATCGAAAAAGCTCGCCCGTTGACGGAAAGAAATTTCATGCCAGGCACAAAGCCAGCGTTATCCGCTATGCCACCGAGCATCACATCGAGGATGACGCCGTCCGAGCGCACCTTCATGGCGATCGAATATTCGAAATCGCTTTTTCCAGCAAGCGCAGTCCAGGCGTTTGGTGCGTCTCGATAGACCAAGCGATATCCAGCATCCGCAAAGCCGCCTAAGGGAGCCTGCGGAGTGAGTTCGTGGAGGCGTTCCTTGAAAAAAGACGACCAATCGTGCGGATAAACAGTATTCAGTGCGTTGACGAGGTTCCCGAAGGTGAAAGGACGCGTGTCGGGTCCCGTGTCCTTGTCCTGGCCGTAGAAAAGCGACAGGAAATCGTCGAGCGATTTTTTTCCATCCGTTCCTTTGCGAATCGTGGTGTCGACCTCCAGCCAGATCAAGGCGCCTTCACCGTAGAAATCGTAGCCGCCAAGTCGCCAGCTTTCGTAGGCTGAGTTTTCAGAAGCCCAGAGGATTGGCGCCATCGTTGCGGTATCTTGAAGGTCGCGCCAGGTTTTTCCAGGGCGATGGGCGAAGCGGGCCGCTTTCTCGCTCCATTGATCAAGGAATTGTTGCTGTGTCCAGATGCCGGACCGAACGGCGAGCACGCCTGCAAGATAGTCGGTCAATCCTTCGTAGATCCAAAGATCGGTGCCAATGAATGGCATCTGGTAGTTGGCGGTGATCAGGCTGACGGGGCGCCGGTATTGTCCATTCCAGCTGTGGACGAAGTCGTGCGAAATGAAATCTCCATACAACGTAAGAGACTTTTCGCTCGTCAGGAAGTTGGCAGGCCTGCGATTGTCGAGCGACTGATGATGATCGAAAGCATCTCCAGCGATCCGATCCGACAGCGTGACCAGCATGTGGAACGAATCGTAGTGTCGATGGTGAAAAAGAATTCCAGCCTGACGAACGAGTTCACTAAATCGGTCGATGTGCGACTGATCGATCTGAAGCGATGCTGGCGTGTCGGCCACCAGGTCGAGATAGTGCTTTGGCGTGACCTCCGGGGCCAGGGCGATTTCGCGAAAATAACGTCCCGAAATGACCGGCGAATCGACGAGCTGATCAAGCGGGACGGTGTGGAAGGTGACGGAATTCGGGGGGGCAGAAGTAACGGATACCTCCATGGATTGAAGGGCCGAAGCGAAATGCCAACCCGCCGGCATGACGATGGTCGGCGTGATCTCCATCGAATCCACCTTGGTGGATTGCCCGTGGTACGGATACATGAGAACCGTATTCCAATTGAGCGCCGCGATGTTGGCGTCAGTTGATCCGTTTGCGGCTGGATCGGGCGACGTAATGAAGTCAAAGTTCACCTCAATGGAACGGGCGCCCTTCGGAACCACCATGTGGTAGAGGTAAAGCTGCACGGGATCGCGTTGCCAGCGTATCGGTGTGGTTTCTGCAGAACCCATCCGACGTGCGGTGATGAATAAACCAGCCTGCTGGTCGATAGGTCCAGCCTGGTGAACGGCCGGAATCCATTGGGGATAAGCGAGGGTCATCGGACCTGGCTCGACGGGAATGATCTCCGTCGCATGAAGGAGTTTGCGCGGTGCATCGCGCAGATCGACCTTGAGAAGAATGGGAGGCTTTGCACTTGAGGCAGCACTTGAGGCAGCGCTGCAAGTCGCGCTCAAGGCAAATGCAAGAGCCGCGATGAGGCAGCAAGAAGTGATGCGTAACACGTGTAAAGCCTCGATAGAGGGTCAAAGATAGAAAATTTCTCTGACGGTCGCTGAAGATGCGGCCCATTCCGTCGTACAAAGGTCATGGGACGTGGTGATGAAGACCCACTTTCGCGGAGCTCGCTTCATGAGAATTGTTCTTCGATGCTGCGCGTCAGCGGCGTCACTTCATCTCCCGTGTGCCTGGTGGATGTCGACTCGATCAGCAATATCCAACATTCTTCATCCGCCACCGGATTGTGGCGCGTACCTTTGGGAATGGTAACGAAGTCGCCTTCGCGCAGTTCGACCACGCCGTCCTCCAGTTCGATGCGCATGCTGCCTTTGACGATATGGAACAGTTCGTCCTCCTGGTCGTGCGCGTGCCAGACGAGTTCGCCTTTGATTTTTGCAGCTTTCAACAGTTGGTCATTGACCTTGCCGATCACTTTCGGCGACCAGTAGTCGGTCACACGTTCAAACGCGGCGAGCAGGTTTTGTGCGACGAGCATGGATTCCTCCAGGCGAAAACCGAAGGTATCTTGCCATCCTTCTTCTTCAGGTTGGCGTCCGTACGGCAAGATACCTTCAAGCGAACAGCTTTCGCAGCCGGCTGGGTTGCGCGCGAAGATATTGGTCTGGCGCCCGCACTTGAGTCCCGAAATGGGCGGCGGCATGCCAGGGCCAACGAGGGTCAAAGAGCATCGCCCGCGCAAGTGCAACCAGATCGGCGTCGCCTGTGCTGAGTATGGATTCGGCTTGCTCGAACTCGGTGATCATGCCGACCGCGACGACCGGGAGCGTTGTTGCCTGCTTTACGGCCCTGGCAAAAGGAACCTGGTAGCTGGGTCCGATCGGAATTTGCTGGGCGGGACTGGAACCGCCGCTTGAAACATTGATCGCAGCGCAGCCTCTGGCTTCCAGTGCCTTGGCAAAGATGATCGTGTCCTGGATGGACCATCCGCCGTTTACCCAGTCAGTCGCGGACACTCGCATCGTAACCGGGCGATCATGCGCAAACGCGTCACGCACGGCATCAAAGACTTCAAGCGGAAAGCGCATTCGGTTTTCCACCGAGCCGCCGTATTCGTCGTCCCTGTGGTTGGAGAGTGGCGAGAGGAATTGATGCAGTAAATAGCCATGCGCTCCGAGAATTTGGATGAAATCCAGCCCGATCCTGGAGGCACGTCGTGCTGCGGCTGCAAAGGCGTCGCGAATGGCAGCCAGGCCATCGCGGTCCAGTGCGATGGGGGGTGTCTCGCCTGCCGCCACGGCAATCGGGGACGGCCCGTATGTGCTCCAACCGTTTGCGTGATCCGGTTGAATCTGTGCACCGCCTTCCCACAGCTTCTGCCGGGACCCCTTTCGGCCAGCATGGTTGAGCTGGATACCGATCGGCATCTCAGACCATCGCCGAACGCCGAGCAGTACTCGTGCCATGGCGGCTTCGCACTCATCTGAATAGAGCCCCACGTCGGCATAGGTGGTGCGCCCTTCGGGGGAAATCGCCGTTCCTTCGATGGTCAGCGCCGCCGCACCCGAAATCGCCAGCTGGCCCAGGTGCATCAAGTGCCAATCGCCCATCTGTCCATCCTGGGCCGAGTACTGGGCCATGGGAGCGATCACGATGCGATTGGCCAATTTCAAGTTGCCGACCTGCGTCGGCGTGAATAGTGTTGGATGGCTCATGAAAAATCCTTCCGACGACGTTTAGCGTCGCCCATGTTTCTAGTGCGCGATGCCTTGTTGTTGCGTGTTCGGTGGCATCGCGTTGAGCCGGATAAGCCAACTTCTGACCACAACGCGTGGAACCATTCCCGCCCAACCACGAGCGGGAATGGTAATGACGGCATAGGGGAATGATAATTCGCGGTCTTTTCATAAGGCCTATTCCAAAACAGAATGGGCAAGTTGCATGAATTGAACGCGTTCATCGTCGAGACCGGGGCTTTTGTGCTCGCATCTAGCGCACCTGAAGACTGGAGATACTCCATTCGCTGCCGATCCTATTCGTTCATTGACTCTGCCGCGTGGAGCTGCAGGCATCATGAAGAAGCCATCTTCTACCCAGCGTTGCGCATCACGTGAATCGTTTCCTTTTCTAGCTCATGGGCTATTCGTATCCATTTATGCGTTTATCGCCGCATCGATGATTGCGTTGAACCTGACGTTCGTGCCGTTCTGGCTTTTTGCAGCCGCCTTTGCACTGTTCGGACGCTGCAGCATCGTTGTCGACGACACGGTGATTGCAAACGCCTCTTCGGATACACATGGCAAAAAATTCGCTGGGGCGAACTAGGCTGCGTCAAAGTGCGTTCGGCATGCACGCGAAGGGGCGTTTTGAACGCGCGGGCGCCCGGCGTGCACGTTCGTAAGCGACAGCAGTGCGCCGTTCGCGCAGCAGAGCACGCTCGGCGGCTCGTACCTGTTGCGCGGCTTCGGCGAGGGCATCAAGACCTACGGCGAGATCGGCTACCCGTACTGAAGTTGGCGAGCGCGACGCCGGCGAGAATCGCCGCCGCGCCGACGAGGCCGTTCGCGGGCAGGTGCTCGCCGCCGAGCCAGCTGCCGAGCGCGATCGCGAGAATCGGATTGATGTACGCATACGTCGAGACCTTGCTCGGTGAGGCGTGGTTCATGAGGAACACGAACGCCAGGTACGCGATCAGGTTGCCGAACACGATGAGGTACGCGAGTGCGAGCAGGCCGTCGCCGGTCGGCGCCAGCTGCGCGAGCTCGCCGCGGCCGAGGCCGATCGCGATCAGCGGCAGCGCGCCGAACAGCATCTGATGGCTCGCGATCGTCATCGCGGGCAACGCGCGCAGGCGATGGCGCGCCCACAGGCTACCGGCGGCCCACGCCAGCGCCGCGATCAGCGAAATCGCGATGCCCGATGCGTTCGCGCCGCCGTGCACGGTCGGCACGATCACGATCGCGAGGCCGGCGAAGCCGAGCACGAGGCCGAGCGCGCCGAGGCTCGTCGGCCGCTCGCCGCTGGGGAGCAGGGCGGCGCCGATCGTGATCCAGAACGGCACGGTCGCGGTGAGCAAGGCGACAAGGCCGGACGCTATGCGGTCGGTGGCGATCATCGACAGCGCGCTGCCGCCGACGAACAGCAGGCTGCCCGAGATCGCCAGGTCGAGCCAGGTCCGGCGCGGCGCGAGGCCGTCGCCGCGCGCGCGCGACCACGCCAGCAGGATCGCGCCGGCGAACGCCATGCGCACGCCGCTGGTCAGAAACGCAGTGAGCCCGCCGTGCATGGCGATGCGCTGGCCGAGAAACACCGAACCACCGACGAGGTACATGGCGGCGAACGCGAGGATGATCTGGGCGCGGGACGGCGTCATCGCGATTGGCTGTGCAAGAGGCTGCGGGCGATCACGATGCGCTGGATCTCGCTCGTGCCCTCGAAGATGCGGGTGACGCGCACGTCGCGCAGCGCGCGCTCGACGGGGAAGTCGCGCACATAGCCGTTGCCGCCGTGGATCTGGAGCGCGGCGTCGCACACCTTCCACGCGTGCTCGGTCGCGAACAGCTTGGCCATCGCCGATGCCTGCGAGTACGACTTGCGCGCTTGCTTGAGCGCAGCGGCGCGCAACGTCATCAGCGAGGCCGCGTCGAGCCAGGTCGCGGCGTCGGCGAGCATCGCGCCGATCGCCTGGTGCTCGATGATCGGCTGACCGAACGTCCGGCGCTCGCCGGCGTAGCGCAGGGCGGCCTCGAACGCGCCGCGCGCGATGCCGATCGCCTGTGACGCGATGCCGATCCGCCCGCCGTCGAGGGCGAGCATGGCGAGCGCGAAGCCGCCGCCGACCGCGCCGAGCACGGCGTCATCGCCGACCTCGACACGATCGAAGACCAGCTGTGCGGTCGAGGTGGCGCGCAGGCCGAGCTTGTCCTCCAGCCGCGCGACGGTGATCCCTGGCGCATCGCCGGGGACGACGAACGCGGTGATGCCACGGCCCGGGCCGCCGGGCGCGGCGGGCGGCTGCGTGATCGCCCACACGACGAGGCAGCTCGCGCGATCGCCGGCGGTGACCCACTGCTTGGTGCCGGAGATCTGCCAGCCGTGCGCAGTCCGGGTCGCGAATGTCTGCATTGCGGATGCATCGGAGCCGGCGTCGGGCTCGCTGAGCGCGAACGCGCCGGCCACCGCATCGCCGCAGACCAGGCGCGGCACCCAACGCGCGGCGAGCTCGGGGCTACCGCGGGTCGCGATCAGCTCGCCGACCATGTTGGTGAGCGCGCACAGGACCGCGACCGAGGCGTCGCCGCGGGCGAGCTCCTGCATCGCGAGCGAGTATGCGATCGGGCCGGCGTTCGCGCCGCCGAACGCCTCGGGGACGGTGAGGCCGAGCAGGCCGAGCGCGCCGAGCTCGCGCAATTCGGCGGATGGGAATTCGCCATTCGCGTCGCGTGCGGCGGCGTGCGGCGCGAGTACGCGATCGGCGAATTCGCGCGCCTTGCGCTGGATCGACTGCTGATCTTCGGTCGGCGTGAAGTCCATATCTTTACTGTGGCAGCGCGCGCAATTGATCTTGCAATACGTACTTCTGGATCTTGCCGGTCGCGGTGAGCGGCATCTCGGCGACGACATGTACGCGATCGGGCCAGTACTGCACCGACATCCCGGCCGCGCGCAGATGATCGCGGACGTCGGTGAGCGACGGCGCGTGATCGCGCGCGACGATCACCGCGCACACCCGCTCGCCGACCTGCGGATCCGGATCGGCGACGAGCGCGACCATCGCGACCTGCGGGTGCGCGGCGAGCGCGGCCTCGACCTCGAGCACCGGCACCTTGTAGCCATTGCGCACGATCACGTCCTTGATCCGGCCGACGATGCGGATGCCGCCGCGACCGTCGTCGCGCACGAGATCGCCGGTGTCGAACCAGCCGTCGGCGTCGAGTACCGCCGCGTACAGGTCAGGGCGTTGGAAGTAGCCGAGGCACTGGTTCGCGCCGCGCACGCGGAGGCGGCCGCTGCCGTCGGCGGCGCGGTCGGCGATCTGGACCTCCATCCACGCGCACGGCCGGCCATCGCTGTGCGCCGGCCAGTCCGGCGGATCGTCGGGCGCGGTGAACGTCGCGCCACCGATCTCGGTCATTCCCCACAGCGACTGGACTCGGACGCCGAGCACATCGCGCACGGCGCCGATCAGGTGCGGTGGCACAGCGGCCGAGCCGGTGACGATCACGCGCAGGCTCGCGAGCGAGCACGGCTTGCGCCGGTACGCGTCGACGAGGCTGCTCACGTAATTGGGAATCGCGTAGATGAAGCTGATGTGGTGGCGCTCGATCAAGCTGAGGCCGCGATCGGGATCGCCGAGGTCGGCGAATACCGCGGTCGCGCCGGCGTGGAGCGGGACGAGGAAGTTGTAGAGAAAGCCGATCATGCCGGTCATGCCCGACGGCGAGTGGACGACGTCGGCGGCGGTGATTTCGGCGCTCTCGCTGACCGCGCGCACGATCGCGTACAGCGTGTTGTACGCGTGGACGACGCCCTTGGGCTCGCCGGTGGTGCCGGAGGTGTACATGACGAGGAAGACGTCATCGGCGGCGGGGGCGCGGCGATCGAGCTCGGCGGCGGGAAGCGGCGGCGCGGCGGCGAGCCAGGCGGCGAAGTCGAGCTCGCCAGGGTGGCCGCCGTCGAGGTCGATGAAGATTCGGTGGCGCAGCGCGGGCAAGCTCGGCGCGAGCTCGCGGAGCAAGTCGCGGTGCGAGAACCGCATCCACGTCGCCGGGCCGACGTATACCACCGCCTCGGTGCGCGCGAGGATGAACTCGACCTCGCGCCGACGGTAATCGGCCGGAATCGGCGCGACCACGGCGCCGATCCGCGCGCACGCGAGCGCGGTCGCGGTGAACTGCCACCACGTCGGCAGCTGGAGCGCGACGATGTCCTCGCGGACGACACCGAGCGCGACCAGGGCGACGGCGATGCGATCGACCTCGCGCGCGAGCTCGCCGTAGGTGATCGCGATCTCATCCTTGGCGAACGCGCGCACGGCGATCACGGCCGGTTGATCGGGCGTGCGCGCGGCGGCGGCGCGTAGATCGTCGACGAAAGTGGTGTCGCGCCACCAGCCGTGGGCGCGGTAGCGGTCGCCGTGTTGGTGGGCGGGCGCGTTGAAGAAGCGTGCGGTCATGTCGGAACGGCTCCTGCGTCGCGCTCACGGATCAGCTGATCGCAGTGCGCGGTGACTTGCTCGAGCGTGTTGAACATCTCGCCGATATCGAGTTGCACGCCGAGGTCGTCGGCGATCCGGTTGGCGACCTGGACCGCGCTCAGCGAGTTGCCGCCGAGGCTGATGAAGTCGTCGCTAGGCTCGACGGTGTCGACGTGGAGGATCTGCATCCAGTACTTGGCGATCGTGTCCTGCGTGGTCATGGCGCGAGGCTCCGGGTGCGAGTGTCGATGAGGCTGCGGATCCTCGCGCCGAGCGCGGCGGCGTGCGGCGGCGCGATCATCGACAGATGATCTCCGCCGACGACTTCGACGTGTAAAGTGCCGCGGTCGCGCCACGCGTGATCGAGGCGCGAGGTCGGGCTGTCCGGGAGCGCCTCGGCCGGCGAGAAGAAGTCGATCGTGCCGCCCCACACCGGCGCGGTGTACGCGCGCAGGGCGCGGATGTTGTTCTCCCACACCGCGACGTGGCGGCGGCCGTGCGCGAGGCTGGTGAACGGCAGGACGACGCCGGCGGCGCGCGCGGTGTCGAGCGCAATCTGGAGTTGCTCGTCGAGCGGGCGGCCGCGCAAGGCGTCGGCGGCGAGCCAGCGCCGCGCATCGAGATGGAACATGAGCACGTCGGCGAGATCGGGCTCGACCACGGGCAGCGCGCCGGGGCCGGGCGAGTCGAGCAGGGCGCACAGGGCGACGGCGTCGCCGGCGGCGGTGAGCTGGCGCGCCATCTCGTACGCGACCGTACCGCCGAACGATGCGCCGACGAGGAGGAACGGGCCGCCGGGGTGTACGGTGCGCGCGAGCGCGAGGTAGTGCCGGGCCATCGCCTCGATCGAGGCGTGCGGCGGCTCGTCGCTGTCGAGGCCGCGCGCGTTGAAGCCGTACATCGCGTGCTCGCCATCGATCGCGCGTGCGAGGTCGCGGTAAGTGAGCGCGCTGCCGCCACCGCCGTGGATGAAGTAGATGGGTGACCTGGGACCAGCCTGCAGGCGGATCAGACAGCTCGCGGCGGTGTCGGCGGCGAGCCGGGTGGCGAGCTCGCTCACACTCGCGGCCTCGGCGAGCGGTTTGAGCGCGACCGTCCGGCCAAGCACGGCCTCGAGCCGCGACCGCACCGTGACGAGGAGGAGCGAATTGCCGCCGAGCGCGAAGAAGTTGTCGTGCCGGCCGACCTGCTGGAGGCCGAGCAACTCCTGCCAGAGAGTGGCGAGGGTCTGCTCGATCTCCCCCTGGGGTGGCTCATAGGCCCGACGTGCGTAAGCCGCGTCGCCGGGTGCGGGCAAGGCCTTGCGGTCGAGCTTGCCGTTGGGCGTCAGAGGCAAGGCGTCCAACGGCACGAAGGCCGCCGGAACCATGTAGTCGGGAAGGCAGGTACTGAGGTGGGAACGCAACGTTGCGGCCAGCTCACCAGAGACGGCCGTGTGTTCGGGTGCGGTAGTGAGATAGGCGACGAGGCGCTTGTCGCCGGGGACGTCTTCGCGGGCGAGGACGACGGCCTCGCGCACCGCCGGATGTTCCGCCAGGCGCGCTTCGATCTCGCCGGACTCGATCCGAAAGCCGCGGATCTTGACCTGGTGATCGTTGCGGCCCAGGAACACGAGGTTGCCATCCGGCAGGTAGCGGGCCAGGTCGCCGGTCTTGTACATGCGTGCCCCGGGCTCGGCACTGAACGGATCGGGCAGGAAACGTTCGGCGGTGAGATCCTCACGGCGGAAGTAGCCCGCGGCGAGACATTCGCCACCAATGTAGAGGTCCCCGCGGGTGCCGGCGGGCACCGGCTCGAGACGTTCGTCCAGTACGTAATAGCGGGCGTTTTGGATGGGACGCCCATAAGGGATGCTGATCCACGCGGGATCGATCGCATCCACGGGAAAATAGTTGGACCACACCGACGCCTCGGTGGCGCCGCCAAGCCCGATCATCCTGCAATTTGGCAGGTGCCGAGCGATGGCGGCATGGAATTCCAGGGGGATCCAATCGCCACTGAAAAAAGCAAGGCGCAACGTCGGCGCCGACTCGGCCTTTCGCAGATCGAGGAACGGAATCAGCTGCTGGAAAACGGCCGGCGCCGAATCCCAGAAGGTGATGTCGGACTCCAGCAGCACCACAGCCAGGGTTTCAGGGTCAGCCAGCTCCTCGCGCGTAGCGATGCGTATACAGCCGCCGGACGCCAGGATGCCGAAGATATCGTAGACAGAAAGATCGAACGACAGCGAAGTGGTGAAAAACATGACGTCGCCACGGCCAACGGCGAACGTGCTGGCGATCCATTCGATCAGATTGACCACAGGTCGGTGCATACCCATCACCCCCTTCGGCCGTCCTGTCGAACCGGAGGTGTAGATGATGTACGCGAGATCCTCGGACGCGATCGCAAGGCTCGGGTTGTGCTCCGGCGCATCGCTCGCCAAGAGGTCCGTTACATCGACCAGCGGATGGCTGGCACCCAGCGCCTGGTTGGCTACTTCCTTGGCGGCGGCGTCACAAAGCACCAGTCGGGGCTGCGCGTCGTCGACAATAAAGCGGACGCGTTCTTCAGGGTAAGCGGGATCGACGGGAACGTAGGCGGCCCCCGCCTTGAGAATGCCCATGAGCGCGACGATGGATGCGCTCTCGCGCGTCACGCACGCGGCGACCCGATCACCCGGGAGGACGCCGCGGGCGCGCAACGCGTGCGCCAGGCGGTTGGCCGATCGATTGAGTTCGCCATAGGTCATTACCTCATCGCGGCAACGAATGGCCTCGGCGTCGGGAATGGCCTCGCTGCGCGCTTCGAACAGACCATGCAGCGTTGCACGACGGTCATAGTCAGCCCCGGTATCGTTCCACTGTTGCAGTAGTTGATGGCGTTCGGTCGCACTCAGTATCGGAATGGATTTCAGCGGCGACGCGGCGTCAGCGACCATCCCCGACACCATGGCGACAAGGTAGTCGCGGTGGCGCACGATGGTGGCGTGATCGAACAAGGCGGTGGCATAGCGCAGGGAACCGATGATGCCGCCGTCGGCTTCGCCCAAGGCAAGCTCCAGGTCAAACTTGACCCGATCGAAGGGCACGTCGACCGGTTCGGTGCGCAGGCCGGGAAGGTCGAACGATCCCACCTCGTGGTTCTGCCAGGCGAACATGACCTGGAACAGTGGCGTGTGATCCAGATGTCGCGCGGGCTGGACGACCTCCACGACCTGCTCGAAGGGTAGATCCTGGTGATCCTGGGCGGCCACGGTGGCCTGGTGTACCCGAGCCAGCAGCTCGGCCACGCTGGGGCTACGGGACAGGTCGATACGCAGGGCCAGCGTGTTGACGAAGAAGCCCATCAGCGGCTCGATCTCGACGCGATTGCGGTTGGCTGTGGGCGTGCCGATGACCAGATCGTCCTGACCGGACAGACGAGCAAGGACGGCCGCCCACGCCGTCAGCAGGGTCATGAACACCGTGGTGCCATGCTGCTGACTGAAGCGCTTGAGGGCCAGGGTCAGCGCGGCATCCAGCTGGATGGGAACACTGGCGCCGACGAACGATTGCTGCGGCGGACGGGGTCGATCCGTGGGCAGGGTCAACAGGACCGGCGCATCGGCCAGCGTACGGCGCCAATAGTCGACTTGCCTGGCGAGCCGTTCGCCGACGAGCCACTGGCGTTGCCAGACGGCGTAATCGGGGTATTGGATGGTCAGCGGCCAAAGCGGATCGGCCTGTCCTCGCATGAAGGCGGTGTAGAGCGCACTGAGCTCACGGATCAGCACGCCGATGGACCAACCGTCGGAGACGATGTGATGCTGGGTAAGCAGGAAGACATGCTCATGCTCGGCCAAACGGACGAGGCGGGCACGGATCAAGGGGCCCCGTGCGAGATCGAAGGGGGCGCCGACTTCTTCCTCACACAGGCGTCGAAGGGATGCGTGAGGATCGCTCGCGTCCTGCAGATCATGGTGGCGCAGTGGCAAGCCGAGGGTCGGTGACAGCAATTCGATGCGGGGTTGACCCACGGTTGACACGAAGACCGTGCGCAAGGCCTCGTGCCGAGCCCACAAGGTATCCAGACTGCGTTGCCACGCCGGGATATCCAGTGGACCGTGCAGGTGCATGGCCATCGGGATGTGATAGGTGACACTGATGCTTGCATCGAGCTGGGCGAGGTACCACAAACGCTGCTGCGCGAACGACAGCGGGAGCGCGCTGGCGCGATCGACGCGCGGGATCGCGCGATCCTCGGCCGGCGAGATCGTCGCGATCTTCGCCGCGAGGTCGCGGATCGTCGGCGCCTCGAACAGCGCGCGGACGGGCAGCTCGATCGCGAGCGCCGCGCGCAGCCGCGATACGACCTGGGTGGCGAGCAGGGAGTGGCCGCCGACCTCGAAGAAGCTCTCCGTCACGCTGATCCGCTCGATGCCAAGCACGGCCGCCCACACGGCGGCGACCTGCGCTTCGAGCACGGAGTTTGGCGCGACGTATTCGCTGTGATCCTCGTCGGGCCTGGGCAGCGCCTTGCGGTCGACCTTGCGGTTCGGTGACAGCGGGATCGCGGGCAGGAACACGATCGCCGCCGGGATCATGTAGTCGGGCAGGCGGGCGCGCAGGTGATCTTTGATCGCCGCGGTCGTCGGCGCCGCGCCGGTGCACGTCACGTAACCGACAAGGCGCGGCCCGCTGCCGTCGTGGCGGACGATCACCGCTGCCTCGCGGATCGCGGGGTGGCTGCCGAGCGCGGCCTCGACCTCGCCGAGCTCGATGCGGTAGCCGCGCAGCTTGACCTGATCGTCGGCGCGGCCGAGGAACACGAGCTCGCCGTTCGCGAGGTATTTCACGCGATCGCCGGTCTTGTACATGCGCTCGCCGGCGCCGGCGAACGGATCCTCGACGAAGCGCTCGGCGGTGAGCTCGTCGCGGCCGAGGTAGCCGAGCGCGACGCCGGCGCCGGCGATCCACGCCTCGCCGGGCACGCCGATCGGCACCGGCTGACGATCGGCGTCGAGCACGTAGATCCGCACGTTGGCGATCGGCCGGCCGATCGACGGCAAGGTGTCCCAGGTCGATGGCGCGCCGGTGAGCGGGAGCTCGCTCGCAAGGTGGGTCTCGGTCGGCCCGTACTGGTTGTACAGCCGGCACGCCGGGAGCTGGGTGAACAGCGCGGCGATCGCCGGCGTGATGCGGAGCTGCTCGCCGGCGGTGATCACCTCGCGGAGCGCGAGATCCGCCGCGGGCCGGCCGTGCGCGGCCTCGGCGAGCTGATGCAAGGCGACGAACGGCAGGAACAGGCGCTCGACGCGCGCGGCGGCGAGCCGGTGGAGCAAGGCGTGGGGATCGCGGCGCTCGTCCTCACTCGCGAGCACGAGGCAGCCGCCGTTGGCCCAGGTCGCGAACAGCTCCTGAAACGACACGTCGAAGCTTGGCGACGCGAACTGCAAGCTGCGCATCGGCTCGGGCGAGCGCGCGGCCTGCCACGTGATCAAGTTGACTACCGCGCGGTGCGGCATCGCCACGCCCTTGGGCGTGCCGGTCGATCCGGACGTGTAGATCACGTACGCCAGATCGTCGGCGCTGGCCGTCCGGTGCTCGGACACGCGATCGATCGGCGGCGGGGCCTCGACGAGCAGTGTCTCGGCGTCGCACGCCGCCAAGCCGGCCGCGACGGCCGATTCGCTGATCAAGACCTGCGCCGCGCAATCCCGGATCATGAACGCGAGCCGATCGGCGGGGTAGGACGGATCGAGCGGCACGTACGCCGCGCCGGCCTTGAACACGGCAAGCACCATCGTCGGGAACGCCACGCCGCGCGACAGCGCGAGCGCGACCCGCGTGCCGGGCCCGCAACCGCGCGCGCGCAGGATCGCGGCCCAGTGTTCGGCGCGCTGATCGAGCTCGCGGTACGTGATCACCTCATCGCCGGCAAGCACCGCGATCGCGTCCGGCGTGCGCCGGGCCTGCGCGTCGAATAGCTCGGCCGCGTGCGCGACCCGCGGCGGCGGCGTGTGCGTGCGGTTCCACGCGTAGACCACACAATCACGCTCGGCGGCGCTGAGCAAGGGCAGCGCGGCGAGCCGATCGGCGGGCTGCGTGACCGCGGCCTGCAGCAGGATGCGGTAGTGATCGATCATGCGCTCGACGGTCGGCGCGTCGAACAGGTCGGTGTTGTATTCGACCCAGCCGGCGAGCTCGCCATCCTGCAGCTCCCACGACACCGTGAGATCGAACGTCGCGGTGCCGGCGTCGAGCAGGGTCGGCGCGAGCGTCGACTCGCCGAGCTCGACGTGCGGAAACGGCGTTTGCAGGCCGAACATGACCTCGAAGATCGGCGTGCGGCTGAGGTCGCGCGTCGGCTTGATCGCGTCGACGAGTTGCTCGAACGGCACGTCCTGGTGCGCGTATGCGTCGAGGCACACCGCGCGCACGCGTTGGACAAGGTCGCGAAAGCTGCGCTCGCCGTCGACGCCGACGCGCAGCACCAGGGTGTTGGCGAAGAAGCCGACCAGGCCCTCGAGTTCGTGGCGGTTGCGGCCGGCGATCGGCGCGCCGGTCACGACGTCGGACTGGCCGGTGTAGCGCCAGAGCAGGGTGTCGAACGCGGCGAGCAAGGTCATGTACAAGGTCACGCGTTCGCGACGGCTGAAGTCGATGAGCGAGGTGACCAGGTCGCGCGGCAGGCGCGGAAACAGCCGGGCGCCGCGTCCCGAGCGGGTGGCGGGCCGCGGGCGATCCGACGGCAGATCGAGGCCGTCGGGGATGCCGGCGAGCTGCGCGCGCCAGTACGCGAGCTGCGGCGCGAGCGCGTCGGCGGTCATCCAGCTGCGCTGCCACACCGCGAAGTCCAGATACGCCACCGCGAGCGCGGGCAGGCTGGCGCCCGCGCCACGGTAGAAAGCCGCCGCTTCGCTGATGAAGATGCCGACCGACCACTGATCGCACACGCTGTGATGCGTGACGACGATCAAGGCGTGATCGCCGCCCTCGATCGCAAGCAGGCGCACGCGGAGGAGCGGCCCGGTCGCGAGGTCGAACGCGCGCTGCGCCTCGCCGCGCGCCACCGCCGCCACGTCCGCTTCGCGGACCTCGTCGATCGGCATCGCGAGCACGAAGTTGTCGTCGACGACCTGCCGCGCCTCGCCGAGCACGTCGGTGAAATGGGTGCGCAGGGCGGCATGGCGGTTCACCACCGCCTGCAGCGCGTCGCGCAACGCCGCGCGGTCGAGGCGACCGCGCAGGCGAAACATCACGCTTACGTTGTACGCCGCGCTCCCCGGCTCGAGCTGCTCGATGAACCACAGCCGCTGTTGCATGAACGACAGCGGGACCACCGTGTCCGGCGCGCGGACAGCGAGGGCCGGTGGCACGAAGCGCGGGGCGCGGGCGAGGCTCACGCCTGGGCGTGCTCCGGGGCGTGATCGCGGCTATCGAACGCCGCGTCGAGCGCGTCGAAGAACGCGATCCACAGCGACCACATCTCGCGCGCGGCCTCGTGGATCTTGTGGATCTCGATCTCCGACAGCTCGGACGTGATCGCCTCCTGCGCGCTCTCGATGTGGCCGGGCTCCTGCTGTGCGTGGATCGTCACCCACGGCAGCTGCTTCGCGCCGGTCACCCGGCGCACCGACACGCCGATGCCCGACACCATCGCGAGGTCAGCGACCTCGGTGCCGTACAGGAAGCCCAGGCCGGTCCAGCAGTCGGTCGCGGCCTCGCCGTAGCGCTGGACCAGGCGCTCGGTCGCGGGCAGCGGCGCGGCGGCGTTGACCGCTTCGGCGGGAAAGCCGACCGCGGTCATCGTGTCGACGTACACCCGCTCGTGGGCGCGGTCGGGCTTACCCTCACCGAGCTCCTCCCACAGGATCTTGGAGACGGCGGTCTTCATTTCGATGTCGCGCAGGTTCGAGACCAGGCGCGACAGGAAGGTCGGGAAAAAGTGGAGTGGATGCCACCACTGACCGAGGAAGCGCGCGACCTGGTTACGATCGAGATCAGGGCTGTGCTTCACGCGCGCGAAAAACCGATGGTTGATGAGCTCGGCGCGACGATGGTCTTTCATCAGCGCCTGTCGAATCGTTGGGATCATCGCTGCTTCTCCTCATCGAAAAAAAGCGTGAACTGAAAAAGGTGTCAGGGCTTGTCTGCGACGACCACGCCCCATGCAAACTCGCCTTGATCGATCGCTACTTCGATCTCCTGGCATGACGCTGCAAAGCCGAGCATCCAGTCGCGCGCGGCCGGGTTGGCGGTTTCGGCGGCGCGCGCGGTCGCCACCTTGGCGAGCACCTGATACGTACGCGCAAGGTGCGGCGATAGCTCGCGCGCGAGCCGGATGCGGAAGCCGACCTGCTCGAGCGCTTGCTGATAGCCGACGAGCGAGTAGCCCGAGGTCCAGCGCACGCGGTCGTACACGTGCTTGCGCGCGCGCGGGCTGATCTCGAGCTTGGGCTGCAGGAAGTCGGAGATCGCGAGCCGACCGCCGGTCGCGAGCACGCGGAACATTTCGGCGTGGCTGCGTGGTTTGTCGGGGATCAAAAACAACGCGTCCTGGCTCACCACGTGGGTGAACTGGCCATCTTCGTACGGCAGCTGGGTCGCGCTGCCGTGGCGAAAGCTCACGCGCTTGGCGACCGCCGGCGGCAGCTCGCCGCGCTTTTGTACAGCGAACTTGACTCGTTCCAGGCTGAGGTCGAGGCCCTCGCACTGGCACGCGAACCGGCGGGCGAGCGCGAACACGAAGTTGCCGCAGCCACAGCCGACGTCGAGCACGCGCGATGTCGCCGTAATCTCGGCATCGTCGCCGAGCAGGCGCGACGTGGCGTCGGCGGCGGCTTGGTAATCGGTCGTGTTGCCGTCGCCGAAATAACCCGTGTGCAGGACGCCCTCGCTGTCCCAGAAACTCAGGTAGTTCTGCGTGCTGGCGTCGAAGAACTGCTCGACGTCGCGCTCGGTGAAGGTGGAAGTGGCGGTGGCGGTGATCATGCGTGCCTCACGATGAAGGAGGGGATCAGGTGACCGCGGTCGGATCGACGGCCGCGAGGTGATCGGGCAAGCCGCCGGCCGCGCATGCGCCACCGTCGACGAGCTGCACCGTGCCGGTGATGAAGCCGGCGCGATCGCTGGCGAGGAAGGCGGCGAGTGCGGCGAATTCGGCGGGATCGCCGATCCGGCCGAGCGGGATGTGGCTGGCCTGCGCGCGCACGCTGGCCTCGTGATCGCCCGCGTAACGCGGTGCGAGCTGGGCGGCGAGTCGCTCCACGGGCCCGGTGCGCAGGTACGCCGGCGCGAGCACGTTCACCGTTACGCCCGATGCGCCGAGCTCGGCGACCAGGCCTTGCGCAAATCGCACCAGCCCCGCGCGCGCCACGCCGGAGAGTGTGTAGTCCGTGACCGTGCGCACCACGGTCTCCGACGCGATGATCAGCAATCGCCCCCAGCCGCGCGCGCGAAGGTGCGGCAGTGCAGCCAGCGCGAGCCGGATCGCCGGGAACAAGGACGTCTGCGCCGCGTCGCGGTAGGCGTCGATCGCGAAGCGCAACGGCGGCCCCGACGGCGGCCCGCCATTGTTGGTCACCACGATATCGAGCCGCCCCAGCTGGGCCGCCACGCCATCCACCCACGCGCGAATCGCGTCGTCGTCACGCACGTCGACCTGCGCGCTCAGCACGCGGCCTTTGCCCAGCGCACGCAAGTTGCGTTCCGCCGCAGCGAGCCGCTCGGCGTTGCGCCCGCAGATCGCCACATGCGCGCCCTCGCGCACCAGCTCGTGCGCGATCGCATAGCCGAGCCCCGCCGAGCCGCCGGCGATCAGCGCGACTCTATCTTGCAGACCGAGGTCCACGTTCGCTCCGGGGCAGGGGTTGAGGATGAGAGTGGGTGGGGTCGGAATCGGCGTGGTCGCGGGAATGCGAATCCGCGTTGGCGTGCGTGTACGCGGCGTCCGCAGGTGCGCGCGTGGTTCCGCCGATGAGTGGGTATCCGTACTTCCACATGAGTGGCCATGCCAGTGCGATCGTGGCCAGTTGATCGCGCGTGGGTAGCTCATCGCGCCATTTGCTGTCATCGGACCGGATCACCGTCGGGCCGGACCGGAAGCGATCAGGATTGCCGGTCACCGTATGGTTCGGTTGCAACGCGGCGACCCGGCCGCGCAGCGGCAGCGTGCCTGGATCGCCGCCGACCAGCTCGACGAGCGTGCGCAACACGGAAGCCGGCTCGCGGATGAAGTCTTCGTAGCGCACGAACAGCGAGCGCTCCGGGTAACGTGCGACGAGCGCGCGCGACGCGAGGTTGAACGTGAGCCAGTAGGCCGTGCTGCGAAATGCCGACAGCTTGTAGGCGTAATCTTTTTGCCGCATCCACGAGTGCGCGGTCGCACGCGGATCGCGCACGAGATGCACGTAATACGCCTCGATGCCCTCGACATGTTCGAGCAGCGCCGCCTCGCCGGGGATCTTCGTGCTGTCGACGATCACCTGGCAGCCGGTCTCCTCGCCGATCGCGCGGTAGGTGCGCGCCATCATCTCGGCATACTGCCGACGGTCTTCCGTAGCGATGCCATCGCGCAACGCGCGCCAGGTGTGCCGAGTGCGAATGCTTCGTGCCTGCCGCGCGCGCACCTCGCGCGCGTGGGCCTCGCGCGTGTGAGACGCTGGTAGCTCGCGCTCGAGCACGCGCGACCAGATCGGACACGCCACCAGTTCGCGCCCGCAGCCGCACTTGGTGTTCGAGCCCTTGCCGTACGCGTTCTTCCACAGGAAGTGGAGCTCGCCGACGTGGAAGAAGCCTTCGACCTCGTTGAGCAAATTGCCAATGATCGTGCTGCCATTGCGGCACCAACCATTGATCGATAACACCTTGACGGTCATGTTCAGGTGAGGGCGGCGATAGAGAAGTGGGTGGGCAGGTGAATGGCGAGCGCGGTCTTGATCTCGCCGCGCACGGCGAGGCCGTCGCGCGCAAACGTGCCCTCGGGCGGGCGATCGAACGCGATCGTCGAACGCTGGCTGTCGAAGATCGTCGCGCCCGCGTAGAAGTCGCCAACGATCGCCTGACCGGCCTTGATCATCCGCGTGCGCACGATGCGGATGCCAAGGTTGGCGAGCCCGGTGAGCACGTCCTGGCGCGGGAACAGGTACTGAAAATAATCGGCGGGGTTCATCACGACGCCATCGGCCGAGCCGCCCATCTGCTCGACGTGTTCGCATGCGGCGAGCAGCGAGGTGACCGGGTCGGCGAGCGCGGGCAGGCGGCGGAGGTTGGGCATCTCGAGCAGGCCGCGCATGTGATCGCCGCCCTTGCCGAGCGCGAGCGACTGGTTCTCGGCGGTGCCAAGGCGGACGAGCAGGCGAAAGTCGATGAAGGTGGCGAGCGCGACCGGATCGGCGAGCAGGGCTTCGGGGACCTGCACCCACGCGCGGGTCGGTTGGAGCGGCAGCTTGCCGCATTGGAAGTCGAAGCCGGCCTCGACGCGAAGCGCTTCGTCGTGCACGCGTTTGGCGGCCTCGGCCGGGTGGGTCTCGAAGAAGTAAGTCGCCTCGGGGCCTTCGGCTTTCACGGTCTTGAATAGCGCGCGCATCGCGATCCGCGGCCGGCGCCGGAAGCCGGGGAAGCTGTCGGTGATCGTGATCGGGAAGTCGACGCGCGCCGACGTGCCGGCCTCGGCGTACGCCGCGGCGAAAGCCTGGCCCGGGGTGAGACTGGCCGGCTCGGCGGACGGCGGGATGGCGGGCGCGGCCAGCGATGCAGCGGCCAACGATGAAGAAGAGTGGAGCGAATGCATGGTGGCCTCGGATGTGTGGGTTACTTGGCTTCGGCGGTCTCGACGACGTCGGCCGATCGCGGCGCGAGGTCGGCATGCGAGGACGCGCGACGTTGCATGACCTTGCGGATCGCGCGAATCAGATCGTCGCAATCGGCGCGCGTCAGGGTCGGCGACATCGGGATGTCGATCGCGTGCGACAGGTGCTGCGTAGTCGCCGGCAACAGGGCACGGATCTCGGCCGGGCTCTTGCCGCGGAACAGGAACCGCCAGTTCCAGAAACAGCGTACGTTGGGATCGTTGGCCGACCCGAGCGCGCGCGCATCCACGCCTTCGCTGCGCAGCGCGGCGGCGATCTGCACCACGTGATCATGGTTGTCGTGTGGGAGGCGGAAGATCAGCGAGTCGCCCAGATAGCTGCCCGGGATGATTGGCTGACGCACACTGATGCGCTCGAGATCCGCGATCTGATCGACGACATAGTCGTAATGGCTGCGCAAGATCTCGAGTCGGCGCGGCAAGCGCGCCATTTCCGCGTGGGCGAGCGCGGCGCGGATCTCGTCCATGCGGAAGCTGAAGAGTGGGTAGTCGAGATCGCAGATCTCGGGCGGCGGACCCGCGAAGTGACGCTTGAAACGCCCTTCATAGGCACCGGAAAGCACCACCGCCTTGGCGAACTGGGTGGCATCGCGGCACACCAGAAAGCCACCTTCGCCGGTATTCAATGATTTATCCGATTGTGTGCTGAATGCCCCGGCGTCACCGAACGTGCCGGTGTGCTTGCCGCCAACGACGAGGCCGAGTGAGGGCACCGCGTCCTCGACGACAGGGATATTCCACTTGTCGGCGATGGCGAGGATCGCAGGCATGTCGCTCGCGAAGCCTCGCATGTGGACGACCACGATCGCGCGCACCGCCGGCGACATCTTGCGCTCGAGATCGGCGACGTCGAAGTGCAGGTTGTGATCGCACTCGATCAGCAGCGGCCGGCAGCCGGCGAGCATGATCGCGCTGGGCGTGGCTGCGAATGTAAAGCCCGGGCACGCGACGAGCGACCCCGGCTCTAGCTCCAGCGACATCAGGCCCAGGGCAATTGCCGCCGTGCCGCTCGACACCGCGAGCGCGTGCGGCACGCCGAAGTAGCTGCGGAGCGCAGCCTCGAAGCGGCCGGTCTCGGTATCGTCGTACGCCCGATAGTCATATCGGAAATACAGCCGATTCGCCAACGCCTGGCGCGGCGCGCTCAGGTCCTCATCGTCGACGAAGACGTTGCCCTTGTCGTAGGTTGGCCAAGGCAATGTTCGAACCGAATCGTCCATATGCTCTCCCCCGGGGCGGCGCAATCGGACAAACGGTCACCCCCGACCTCCTGCCCGACCTTCTGGTTAAGGTCGACAATAGCCGAAGCGAAAGTGAAGTGAAGGTGAAGTCAAAAAAACATGACTAAAGTAATATAAGGTAGATAATTAAACGAGTTATCCACTACCCGTAGTTCGGTACCAAACTAAATCAGAGATCGCCGGCTCTTTTTTTAAATCGAAACTCGGCAGGCGTCAGCCCACCGGGGCTATCGTGCGGAGTTTCCTGGTTGAAGTAGGCGAGCCATTGCTCGGTGTGTTCGCGCACTTCACTGAGTGTGCGAAACACATGCATGTCCAGCACACCGCGTCAGTAACTGCCATTGAATCGCTCGGTGAAGCCGTTCAGACGTCACACGCTGAAATGTTATGCGCTAGGTCATTGCGTATCCGCTTCAACACCGGTTTTTGTGCAAGTTCCAGACGAACACGAGCATGAGCATGCAGCAAGGGGCGTTTACCGCAAACCAGATCGACATAAGCTCCATATATCACTCGTACGTGAATATATGCGGCCATGCACGTCACGAAGGGGATTGCCTCACGGCCCGCTAACGGCACGCCGTAAATAGTATTTTCGACAGAACCCAGTCGTCGGAAAGAACTCGTCCTATCGATGACTTGGCGCCGGCATCAGGGTATTCACAAGGACCGTTCGCAGAGGGCATAGCTATGCACGACAAATCCGTTCCAGCGACCAGCGTTACGCGCCGCCAGAAAGGGGGCATAGGTTACGTACTTCTGTGGCTACTGGGCGTGCCGCTGCCGATCTTGATTGTCATTGCGCTAGTACGCGGATGCGCCTGACGCATCATCCTGTGGACGATCGAGGAGAACAACCATGGTCGAGGTGTTGGCAGCTGGAACAGAACGCGCTGGCAGTCCTCTGGTGGTGGTAAGCTTTCGCGCCATTTTTGCTGGCTGGCTAGTGGCAACCGGTATCGCCGTGTTGCTTTATTTAGGCGGCCTCGCAATGGGGTTTTCAGCGTTCAATGCGTGGCATGCGCAGGCAAGCGCCAAGGGAATTGGCATCGGTACAGCCATCTGGATGGTGCTGACCTGGATCGTATCGCTATGGCTAGGCGGCATGTTCGCCAGTTGGTTTGCAGCGCACGACGACCGCACCATAGGAAGTCTTCACGGTGTGAGCGTATGGGGGCTTTCCGTCACGGCCGTGTTTCTGTGGCTGGCACTAGGGCTTGGTGCCGTACATCACGGAGACAGACCGATGGGCCCGAGTATGGGGCCACTACAAGCCACGCCCATGCTGGCAGCGGGGTCCACAGCGGATGCAGCGGGAGCCCAGAGCGATGCATCGCTCGCCGTGCTGCAGGCAGACGTTCAAGCACACCTCAAGATGCCTGACTTGCAAACGGCTGATCCCATAGTGGCTGCGCTGCTTGGCGGCAACAATGCTGCCGCCGCTGCGTTGTTCGCCGCATCCAATCGAACCAGCACCGCTGAGGGCGCCAGTATCGTCGCGTCTATCGCTGCGGACGTCCAGGCCGCGCAGATGGAGATGAAGCGTCGCGCCGATCGCGTGGCGCATGATGCCGCCATTACACTCTGGATCGGTTTTGCCAGCGTCTTGCTCGGCTTGATCGCCGCTATATTGGGCGGATGGGTGGGCGCTCATCACATCGGGCAGGTTTATCATTTGCGTACGTTCGAGACGTCAGCAAATCACCGAGTAAAGTGATGAAACGTGGACGGTGAAGCGACGTGTCGCAGCGCGGTTAAGTTGCGCGGCTTGTCCTAGGGCGTGTTAACACTACCATCTGAGTCCATCGACGATGAGCGCGAAATGGA
>DAIMZS010000007.1:24057-30458 GCA_036733825.1 Rudaea sp. | reverse complement strand
CGAGCGGCGCCGCCGCCGGATGCGGCGTGCGCAGGCGTTCGGCGAGCCGGTCGAGTAGCGCGTCCGAATCGTTGCCGTAGATCAGGTGAAATCCCATGCGTCGAGGATACGGATTGACGTCGCAGCGCGCGAGACTTGCGCGCGCGACGCCCGTTTTCGTCGCGCTCACGGCAGAAGTAGTAACATTGGAAACCAATTCGCCAAGAGCGCCGTCATGAACGCCCAGCCTCGCCGCGTCGAACATCTGCAGACCGACAAAGGCAACGTGCCCGTCTACACGACGGCCGTGGTCGAGCAGCCGTGGGCGAGCTACAGCCGCGACGATCACGCGACCTGGGCGGCGCTGTTCGAGCGCCAGCGCGAAGTGCTGGTGAACCGCGCTTGCCGCGAGTTCATCGACAACCAGCAGCGCTTCGGCATGTCGCCCGACGCGATTCCGAAGTTCGACGAACTCAATCGCGTGCTGAAGGGCGCGACCGGCTGGGAGCTGATCGGCGTCGAGGGCCTGCTGCCGGAACTGACCTTCTTCGATCACCTCGCCAATCGGCGCTTTCCGGTGACCTGGTGGATCCGCCGTCCCGACCAGATCGACTACATCAGCGAACCGGATTTGTTCCACGACCTGTTCGGCCACGTGCCGCTGCTGCTCAATCCGCTGTTCGCCGACTACATGCAGGCCTACGGTGCGGGCGGGGTGAAGGCGCACGGACTCGGCGCGGAAGCGCTGGTCAACCTCACGCGCCTGTACTGGTACACCGTCGAGTTCGGCCTGATCAAACAGGACGACGGTTTGCGCATCTACGGTTCCGGCATCGTCTCTTCGAAGGGCGAGTCGATTCACTGCCTGGAATCGCCGGCGCCGAACCGCATCGGCTTCGATTTGAAGCGCATCATGCGCACGCGCTATCGCATCGATACCTACCAGAAAACTTATTTCGTCATCGACAGCTTCGAGCAGCTGATGCGCGCGACGGAACCGGATTTCACGCCGTACTACACCGAACTCGCCGCACTCGAATCGATTCCCGCCGGCACGGTGCTGCCGACCGACGCGATCTATCAGCGCGGCACGGGCGAGGGCTGGGCCAAAGACGGCGACGTTTGACGGCGCGTTGAACATCGCCGACCCGGCGTGAAGCAATTGCGCTTCGACGCCGGGTTTGCCAGTGGTTACTTGGCCTTTTGCGCGGCGATATAAGCGTCGATGTGCTGCTCGAGCAGCGGCAGCGGCACCGAGCCGGTTTCGAGCACCGCGTCGTGGAACTTGCGGATGTCGAATTTTGCGCCGAGCTCCTTTTCCGCGCGCGCGCGCAGCTCGACGATCTTGATCTCGCCAAGCTTGTAGCTCAGCGCCTGGCCCGGCCAGGAGATGTAGCGGTCGACTTCGGTTTCGACTTCATGCTGCGACAACGCCGTATGGCTGGCGAGGTAGTCGATCGCCTGCTGGCGCGTCCAGCCCTTGTGATGCAGGCCGGTATCGATGACCAGGCGCGCGGCGCGCCACATTTCGTAGGTTTCGCGGCCGAAATCGTCATACGGCGTCTGGTAGATGCCCATCTCCTTGCCGAGTTTTTCGCAGTACAGCGCCCAGCCTTCGCCGTAGGCGGAGATATAGCTGTGCGTGCGGAACTCCGGCTGCGCTTTCGATTCCTGCGCCAACGCGCCCTGCAGCGAATGGCCGGGCGAAGATTCGTGCAGGGTCAGCGCGGTGAGGTTGTACAGCGGGCGCGACGGCAGGTCGTAGGTATTGACCCAGTAGGTGTGCGCGCTGCCGCGGCCGGCGGTCCAAAACGGCGCGAGCGCGGCCGGCACGGGTTCGATGCCGAAGCGCCCGCGCGGCAGCGTGCCGATGTACTGGCCGATTTTCGCGTCGACGCGCTTGGCGATCCATGACGCGCGCATGAGCAGCTCCTCCGGCGTCTTCGGATAGAACTGCGGGTCGGTGCGCAGGAACTTGAGGAAGGCGGGGAAATCGCCCTTGAAACCGGTCGCCTGCATCGTCGTCTTCATCTCGGCGTCGATGCGCGCGACTTCCTTGAGGCCGATCTGGTGAATGGCTTCGGGATCGAGATCGAGCGTGGTGTATTCCTTGATCTGCTGGCGATAGAACGCCTTGCCGTCCGGCAGCGCCTCGGCGGCGAGCGTGGTGCGCGCGTGCGGAAGGTATTCCTCGCGGTAGAACTTGAGCAGCTTGGCGTAGGACGGCAGCACCTTGTCGCGAATCGCCTTCGCCGCGTCGGCGCGCAGCGCGGCCTGTTCATCGGCCGCAATCGTGGCGGGCAGCACGGCGAACGGTTTGTAGAAGTCGCTGTCCTCGGGCGTCTTCACCTCGGTGAACGTAGTGATGGAGACATCGCGGCCCTCGAGCACCGCGCGCGGCACGGAGAAGCCGCGCTTCAGGCCGGCGCGCATGTTGACGATCTGCTCGTCGAAGTAGCGCGGCACGTCGTTGAGGCGGGCGATGTAGGCGCGCGCGGCCGCCGCGCTCTTCAGCGGCCGGTCGGCCATGAAGCGCAGGTCGGTCCAGAACTGCGAATCGCTGTTCAGCGGCATTTCGTAGTCGTGGAAACGCAGGCCCGCGGCAAGGTTTTCGATCTGCGGCTTGTACACCGCGTAGTTGATCTTGTTCTCGGCGGAAAGCTCGTCGGGTTTGATCGCCGCGAGCTTCTTCAGCACGTCGTCCCAGTACGCCAGGCGCGCAGCCTGCGTCTTCGCGTCGACGGCGGGCAGGCGGTCGTCCTTGTCGCCGGCTTCGCGGTCTTCGTTGTCGAGGCCGGGAAACTGCTGCTGGCGCCAAGCCCATTCGGTTTTGTACAGATTCTCGAAACGCTGGTCGGCGGTATCCGGGTTGGCATCGGCGGAGTGTGCGGCGACGGCAAATACGGTGCTGCAGAAGATGAGCAGAACGGCGGCGACTTTCATGCCGCCATCCGCTGTATCGGCATCGCGCCGTTGGCCTTGGCATCGAGCACGACCACCTCGACGACCGAGCCGTCGGCGGCGTAGCTGATATGGGTGTTCCAATCCTGCGAGACCTCGCGAACGATCGGCTTGTCTTCCATGTGCAGAATGAGTATGTCGTCGGCTTCGTAGTAAGTGGTTTTCATAAGCGCTACTCCGGCTCAAAATGATGCATGATGGTTTTGACGACGAGAACGTTCTCGATGACGACCGCGACACACAAAAGATTGTCGTTTCGTTCGGCGTAGTGCTTGTATAGCCACAAACGCGTGGCATCTTTATAACGCGGCGTTCCGGTATCGATCAAATCGAGCAACAGGGAATCGGATATTTCCCGCTCGATCATTCGTTGTTTTGCATGCTGAGTGATTTGTATCTCGCGAGCAAACCGCTTGCTGTACATGCTCATTCTTCCTTGTGAGTTTTGGTCCTCTTCTTCGGCGCCGGCAGAGGCAGCTGCGCCGCGGTGATCGCCATCAGGCGCGCAAGCCACTCGCGCTCGTCCCATTGGTCTTCGCTGACAAGATACCAAGGTTTGGCCTGCGGGTAGGGCTGCGCCATCTCGACCGCGCCCAGATACTCGCGGCCGGCCTGCGTCGGCTTGACGAACAGGCGGTCGTCGCAGATCAGCGCGACGAGACGGCCGTCACAGTAGAGGCCGTACTCGCCGAACATCTTGCGCGCGGACACCGTGCCGGCGCCGGCGATCTGCTCGAGGATGAAGTCGACGTTGCGCGGCGAGGAGGACATGGTCATTCCTTCGCGGCATCGTCCGCGCTCGCCGCGCGCAGGTAGGCCTCGAGCCCGCGTTCGGCGGTTTCGACGAAGACCTCGCCCGTCGCCTCGAACGCGGCGATGCGGTCCGGACGGAAGCTGCGGAAATCGCGGCGCAGCCGGCACCAGGCGCCGAGCGTCCAGGCGCCGCCCCAGAACGCGAGGCACAACGGTTCGATTTCGCGCGCGCTGGCGCGGCTCGCGGCGTCGGCGTAGTCGAGGCGTAGCACACGGTGCTCGACCACGGCTTCGTGCAGCCGATCGATCAGGCTTGCGCGCTCCATGCGCTCGCGCCAGGTCGGCGCAAAGATGCGCGAGCGTTCGCTGCGCTGGCGCAAGTCGGGCGGCAGCACCGCTTCGATCTTCAACAGCGCTGCCTGCGCGCCGCGCGCGAGCCGCGCGCCGGCAAACGCGCGCACGAAGCGCGTGCCGACGACGAGGGATTCGAGTTCGTCGGCGGTGAACATCAGCGGCGGAATGTCCGCGCCCTTGCGCAGGACGTAGCCGACGCCGGCCTCGCCCTCGATCGGGACGCCCGAAGTCTGCAGATCGACGACGTCGCGATAAACCGTGCGCAACGACACGCCGAGCGTGTCGGCCAGGCGCCGGGCGGGCAGCGCCGTCCGCCGTCCGCGCAGGGCGTGGATGATGAGAAACAGGCGATCGGCACGGCGCATCCGGACATGATAACGCCGCGCCGATTCATACGAATATTCAACTCTTCAACTCGTCATTCCCGCGGGCTCTTAGCGGGAATCCAGCGTCTTTCGCTTTTGCACGCTCATCCACGCACCGAAAAGGCGCTGGATTCCCGCCAAAAGCGCGCGGGAATGACGAGCAAAAGCTGTCCGACACGAATGTCACACCGGCGAAAACAACCCGACGCGATTGCCTTCGCTGTCGATGAACTGGGCGAAGTAGCCGATCCCGTCGGGCAGTTCGGTGCGCGGCACGATGGTGTCGCCGCCGTGCGCGTGCACGCGCTCGAGCACGGGACGCAGATCCTCGACGTTGAGATAGATCGTGCTGCCGAGCACGGACGGCTCGAGCTGCTCGTGCTGGATCAGCGCGCCGCTCGCATGCGGCCGGCCGCCGTAGGGGAACACGGCCATCTCGCCGCCGCCCATGTTTTCGCGCTTGAGCTGCACGTCGAGGATCGTTTCGTAAAACTTCTGCGCGCGGTCGAGGCGGTTGACCGGAATTTCAAACCAGGCGGGAACGTTCGGGTTGAGCATGGCACTTCCTCTTGTGTTTGTGGGTTGAAAGGTCAGAGATGGCGGGTTTCGGCGGGCGGGTTCCACCACGCGTTGTCGCGGCCGTTGCTGTAGCGGACCGGCGCGGCGATCAGCTCTTCCGGCGTGACGTCGTCGAGCGTGGCGAGGTTGACCGACACGTAGTCGCCGCCGATCTGTTCGACGTAGCCGCGTCCGAACGGGCGCACACCGCAGTGGCGGCAGAACAGGTGGTGGCTGCTGTAGGTGCCGAACTGATAGTCGGCGAGATCGTCTTCGCCGCTGAGCAGGCGAAAATCGGCCGGCTTGATGGTGATGCCCCAGTTGCGCGTTTTCGTGCAGATCGAGCAATTGCAGCGCCCCGTGCCGGCGGCCAGGTCGAGATCGGCCTGGTAACGCACCGCGCCGCAATGGCAGCTTCCGCTGTAGGTCTTCTTCATGGCCGCGTTTTCCCCGTCGGTTTTAGTGGCGGCTAGGATGCGCCGGGGCTGCTGCCAACGTATTGTCAGCAGACTGGCGCCGCGCCGGCGCAGCCGCGAGAATAGGGTTTTCGTCCTTGCGAACCGCCGATGGACCATCCTGACTTTATCGAGGTTTTCGACCAGGCCCTGCCGGCCGAGCAATGCCGCGCGCTGATCACGGCGTTCGAGACCAGCGACAACATTCACCGCGGTGCGATGGGCGGCGGCGTGGAAACGTCGATGAAGAACAGCTGGGACATCTGCATTTCCGACGATGCGCGCTGGAAGCAGGCCGAAGGCGCGCTCAACAATGCGATGCTGCGCAGTCTGCTCGCCTATCTGCGCAAGTATCCGTACACGATTTTGGGTCCGGTCTGGCTGCGCATGAAGGACCCGCAGACCGGCGCCTCGACCCTGCTCTCGCCGGAAGATCTTGTCGCGCTCGACGACGCGCGCCTGATCGCGCTCGTGATGAAGGCGTTCCGCCCCGGCAAGATCAACGTGCAGAAATACATCGCCGACGAAGGCGGCTATCCGCGCTGGCACTGCGAGGTCTATCCCGAGCGGCAGCCGGACACATTGAGCCGCACCTTGTTGTGGACGCTCTATCTCAATGACGATTTCGGCGAAGGTGAGACCGAGTTCTATCATCAGCGGCGCAAGATCACGCCGAAAACCGGCAGCCTGTTGATCGCGCCCGCGGGATTCACCCACACCCACCGCGGCAACCGGCCGAAGGGCGGGCACAAATACATCGCGACGTCGTGGGTGCTGTTCCAGAGCGCGCAGGTGCTGTACGGAACGCCGGCGGTGGAGTCATCTGTTCAAGCAACGGGCTGAGAACACTCAGCTCACCGTGCGCAAAGCTACGGAGGCCGCTTGCCATGTCTCAAGCACTTCTCATCGCCAGCGTCGTGATCTTCGTCGCCGCCTGTCTCTGCCCGGCGCTCGACTTCCGCGTGTTCACCTCGGA
>DAIMZS010000007.1:16158-23957 GCA_036733825.1 Rudaea sp. | reverse complement strand
AGCGGATTCTGCGCGGAGAGAACCAGATCGGCGCGATATCCCGGCGCGACGATGCCGAAGCGATCGGCGTGCTTCGTGCGTTCGATGAAAGCACCCGGAGCGCGTGTTGCGGTGGTCAGCGCCTGATAGCGCGTCAGGCCTGCGGCTTCGAGTTCGGCGAGATCGTCGTGTAGAGAGAATCCCGGAAGCATGCCCGGCACCGCCGGCGCATCGGTGCCGGCGACCAGTTCGACACCCGCATCGGCCATCGCTTTGACGAAGCGGCGCAGGAATTCGAGTTTGGCCTCGAGCTTCGCCGTCTTGCCGACATAGTCGCTCGCCTGCCATTGCACGCGGTCGTTCGGGGTGAGGAAGTGCGATTCGGGCCGTGCAAGGAATTGCGCGACGACCTCGGGATGGCCGATCTGATGCGCGATCGCGGCATAGGTGACGAGATCCGCCGTGACCGTCGTTCCATGCCGCTTCACGAGTGCGATGGCCTCGGGGATACGGCTGACGTCGGGCGGCATGTCGGATTCCTCGACGCCGGGTGGTGTGAAGAAAGTGTAGAAGAATTCTTCCGCATGCGCGACCAATACCTGCCCCTGCTCGATCTGGTGTTCGAGCCGCACCGCAAGGACCCCGTGACCGATCACCGGCAGGCCGAGCCGTGCACCTTCTTCGGCGAAAGCCGAGAACGCCTCGGGCGAAAGGTCGACGTAGACTTTGATGAAATCGTAGCCGTTCGTCTTCGCCAGCCGCACGAAGGCGCGCGCATCCTCCGCCGTCCGCACGATGAAACCGCTGTAATTGGGCGAGCCATCGACGAGAAAACTCGTATAGACATGCGGCCCCGGCAATTCGCCGCGATTGACCGCCGGTACGATCTTGTCGACGAATCCGGCGCGCGCGTCGCCCATGTTGAGCACGGTGGTCACGCCGTTGGCGAGATAGATAGTGAGGTCGTTCTTGGTCTGCGAATGCGTGTGCATGTCGGCGAGGCCGGGCGACAGCCAAGCCGTGCCGTGCCCGTCGATGCGCGTCGCGGCGGCCGGGACGTCCACATTGCGGCCGATCGCGACGATGCGATCGCCGCGAACGAGCACGGTTTGATCGCGCAGCACGCGTTCGCGATCCATCGGCACGACGTTGACGTGAACGAACGCGGTCGTTTTCGCCGGCTCTCCATCGGCGTGCGCGCCGGCCGACAAGCAGAGCAAGGCGATCGACAGCGCGATGGCGAAACGACGCATTCGGAATTCTCTTTGACGAAGACGCATCGTTCGATGCGCGCAGACCCGCTCGGGTTTAATCGCCGCGCAGCAGAAGCCGATACGCGGGATTCTCGCTCTCGTCGCGGTACGCATAGCCGAGCCGCGCGAGGAAATCGGCGAACAGGCCGCGATCGCCGGGCGGAACCTGGATGCCGACGAGAATGCGGCCGTAGTCGGCGCCATGATTGCGGTAATGGAACAGGCTGATGTTCCAGGCCGGGTCGAGCGCGTCGAGAAAACGCGCGAGCGCGCCGGGGCGCTCGGGAAAATCGAAGCGATAGAGCAATTCGTCGCGCGCGAGATCGCCGCGGCCGCCGATCATGTAGCGCAGATGCAGTTTGGCGAGTTCGTCGTGGGTCAGGTCGAGCACCTCGAAACCGCCGTCGGCGAACGCGCGGGCGATGCGTGCGGGCTCGTCGCGGTCGCGAATCTGCACGCCGACGAACAGCCGCGCCCGCGCCGGATCGCCGATGCGATAGTTGAACTCGGTGATGCTGCGCGCGCCGAGCAGGGCGCAGAAGCGGCGGAAACTGCCGCGCTCCTCGGGAATCGTGATCGCGAACAGCGCTTCGCGCGCTTCGCCGACCTCGGCGCGTTCGGCGACGAAGCGCAGGCGGTCGAAATTGAGATTCGCGCCGCTCGCGATCGCGATCAGCGTCTGCTCGCGCAGGCTCTCGCGTTCGGCGTATTGCTTCGCGCCGGCGACGGCGAGCGCGCCGGCGGGCTCGAGCATGCTGCGTGTGTCGGCGAACACGTCCTTGATCGCAGCGCAGAGCGCGTCGGTGTCGACGCGCAGCACCTCGTCGACGTGCTCGCGGCAGAGGCGAAACGTTTCTTCGCCGGCGAGCTTGACCGCGGTGCCGTCGGAGAACAAGCCGACTTCGTTCAGCTCGACGCGCTTGCCCGCGGCGAGCGAACGCGCCATCGCATCGGAATCTTCGGTCTGCACGCCGATCACTTTGATTTCCGGACGCACGGCCTTCACGTACGCCGCCACGCCCGCGATGAGGCCGCCGCCGCCGATCGGCACGAAGATCGCGTGGATCGGGCCCTGATGCTGGCGCAGGATCTCCATCGCGACCGTGCCTTGGCCGGCGATCACGTCGGCGTCGTCGAACGGGTGCACGAGGGTGAGGCCGCGTTCGCCGCCAAGCTTCATCGCGGCGTGGTAGGCGTCGCTGTACGACTCGCCCGCGAGCACGATTTCGACCGCATCGCCGCCGTGCGCGCGCACCGCGTCGATTTTCACCTGTGGCGTCGTCACTGGCATCACGATGACGGCGTGCGTGCCGAGTTTCTTCGCGGCGAGCGCCACGCCCTGCGCGTGATTGCCGGCCGAAGCGGCGAACACACCCCGCGCGCGTTGCTCGGCGCTCAACTGCGCCATCTTGTTGTAGGCGCCGCGCAGTTTGAACGAGAACACCGGCTGGTTGTCCTCGCGCTTCAGATAGACGCGGTTGTTCAAGCGTGCCGACAAATTCGCCGCGAAATCGAGCTCGGACTCGCGCGCGACATCGTAGACGCGGGCCGTGAGGATACGGCGCAGGTAATCGTTCGCGGAATTCATGTCGGCAAACGCGCGGCTTGACGGTCGGATCGGGACTTGCGCGCGGGTGCCATCGGAACGCTCTTCGGAAAATGCATGCAGGGCAAAATATAGCCACTGCCCGCCGTTCGGAAAAGCGATTCCGCAAAAAGGACCTCGCAAGTCCGATCGAACGAAGCGATCGGACTTGCGAGGGAAAGTGCGATCAGCGCTTCAGACCGAACATGCGGGCACGGCGCGCGCCGAGGCCGAACAAGCCCAGTCCAAGCAGCGAGAGCATCCACGTCGACAACGTCGGCGCCGGCACCGGCGGCGAGGAGGGATTGACCGTGACCGCCGCCGCCGCCGTAGCGGAGGCAAAGCTGCCGTCGCCCGCGTAGCTTGCGCTGAGCGTATGCGCGCCGACGGACAGCGTCGATACGCTCAACGTCGCCACGCCGGAGGCATCGAGCGGACTGCTGCCGAGGGTATTCGCGCCGTCGAGGAAGGTTACGGTGCCGCTCGGGACTGCGGCCGCCGACGAACTTGCGCCCTTCGATCCGCCAGCGGAGGCGGCGGAAGCAGGCGCCGCGGCGCCGCCGGCCTTGAGTCCGCCGACGCTCGCCGGCGCAGGAGCGTTCGCGGTCACCGTCGCCGTCAACAGCACGGATTGACCCGAAAGCACCGTCGACGGTGCCGCCGTAAGGCTCATCGCCGTAGTCGCGGCATTGACCACCTGCGTCAATGTCGAACTCGATGCCGACGTGTTCGCGTCCCCGCCGTAGCTCGCCTGGATCGAATGGCTGCCGCTGCTCAGGTTCGCCGCCACGCAGGATGCCGTGCCCGAGCTGAGCGCCACGTTTGCGCAGAGCACGCTCACACCGTCGTTGAAGTTCACCGTGCCGGTCGGCGTCGGCGCGCCCGCGGCGGGCGTAATCGTGGCGGTGAACGCCACGGCCTGGCCGAAGGTCGACGGGTTGATCGAGGACGTCAGCGCCGTTCCCGATACGGCCGCGCTGACGCTCAGGCTGCCGTTGCTTCTGCTGCCGGCGAAGTTCGTGTCGCCCGAATAGCTCACCGTGAGACTCTTGGGGCCGGCCGACGGCGGTGTGATCGTGCAGCCGGGGGTCACGGCGCCCAGCGAGTAGCTGCAGCTCAAGCCGTCGGTCGTGTCGTTGACCGTCACCGTGCCCGTCGGCGTCCCTGCGCCGGGCGGAAGCACCGCAACGTTCGCGCTGACGTTGACGGGGCTGCCCACCGAGGCCGAAGCCGGCGTCACCGCCGTGGTTGTCGTCGACGCCTGGAGCACGGTGATCGTGGTCGTCACCGGACTGCTCGGCGTGCCGTAGTTGGCCGTATCGGTCGGCACGAACGTGGCCGAGAGGGTCTGATTGGGCCCCGCGTTGAGAATGGTGCCCGCCGGCGGCGTGTAGGTGAAGACGCCCGCGACCGGCGAGCTGTTGTACGTCGCGGTAGCGTCGAGCTGGGTTGCGCCGAGTGCGGTGCCGTAGGTGATCGATGCCGGCGCGCTCCAGGCGAGCGTCGGCGGCTGCGGGACGAAGCTCCAGTTGACGATCTGCGCGAGCTGCGCCTGCGTCAGTCCGGCCAGGTAGCCGCCGCTGTTCAGCGCGGAGAGCGAATCGAACGCCGCCGTGTCGGTCTGCGCGTTGGCGACCGTGTCGGACATCTGCACGAACATCATCAGACTCGCGGTGCCGTTGGCCGGCACGGTGACCGTGTAAGCTTCGTTGAAATTGTCGTTGCCGTTCTGAAAGGTGCCGATGTTCGTGCCGCGCACGGCGGCGTTCGGGCCCTGGAATGCGTAAGTCAGGATCGGATCGTCAGCCGTGGTCGGCACGGCGTGCTGGCTGCTCACGAACCAGTTGTCGGCCGCATCGAACAGATTGTCGCCGCTGCTCGTGGCCTGAACGGTCGTGTTTGCGTCGGAACCGAGGTTGCTCGCGGACAGAACCGAAACCGTGATCGGCGCGTTGGTCGGGTTCTGCAGGTTCAGTATCGAACGGACCACCGCCTTGCTCGTCATGAAATACATCTGCCCGCTGACATTCAGGCCCTGCAGCGACTGCGTGGTTCCGGTGACCGTCGTCGGGACGCTCGGATTGATCGGCGACGGCGAAATGTCGACCACGCCGCCCGGACTTCTGTATTCGTTGGAGGACAGGCTACCGCCGTAGTCGTAGCCGGCCGGATTGACATGCCAGCTGAGCGCGCCGTCGACGGCGTCCCCTCGGGTTCCGGAAGCGGTCTGCAAACTCGCTTCGGAAAAGCCCCAGGCACTGCTCGTCGTCGAAAAAGTAATATTGGTGTTGACGAACCATTTTGCCGGACCGGCGGTGACCTGCACCGAACCGGTAGCCGCGCCCGCCGGGCCGGGATGCAGCGCCAGCACGCCGCTCACCGTTGCGGCGGCGGCAACCTTGGCGAACTCATGAAAACGAAGCTTGGAAAATTTGTCCACATAACCCCCTGTAATCAGCGAAATTGGGAAAGATCGGCAGCGAACGTCAGCTCCGGTCCAGTCTTGCCGACAACGGCGCAAGCATGGACTCGTAATGCCGCCAGCGTTCGACGGATCGACGATAGATCGGCTGGCGCACCTGAGTGACGCTCGCGGTGCGCACCAATCGTTCTGTTGCAAAAAAGGACAGGCAGCGATCGTTCCAATCCAAGCCCAGCCATTCGATCAATTTGCGGCTCTGTCCTTCCTGGTCGGCCACCATGTCCTCGTAGTCGATTTCCAACATCGGCACCGGCAGTACATGCCGCCAATGCTCCATCAGTCGACGGTGTTGCTCCATGCGCCGGGCCAAGTGATCGAGGTCGTTGGCCCAGCGGATTGCGGAAAAATTGGTTGTCCAGCACGACAGCGCCACGTCGCGCGGATCGCGGCGGCAGTGGATGAAGCGCGCGCGCGGAAACAGCACGGCGAGCCAGCCGAGCAGGCTGTAGTTGTCGGGCATCTTGTCGACGATGCGCTGCGCCTCGCCGGCGCCCAGCGCGTCGAACCGGCCCAGATGCCACGCCGCGGCGGTCTGCAGCGTGTCCCGATCGACCTCGCGCAGGCATTGCAGCGGATCGTCGTTTTCGCGCTGCATGAGGTGCGGCAGCAAGGCCAGGCTCTGGCGCGCGAACGAGCGCTCGCCCGCACCGAAGACGGCCGGGTGGCTGGCGAGGATCTGCTCGGTCAGCGTCGTGCCCGAGCGCGGCATGCCGACGATGAAGACCGGCCGCTCGCTGTCCGAACCCTGCCCGCGCAATTTTTCGAACAAGGCCGGGGTGAAGGTGTCGATGATCCGGTCAACGAGGGCTTCATAAAAGCTGGGATCGTAGCTGCGGTGGCGACGCGCATCGGCATCCTTCCTGAGCGCGTTCGCCTGCACCATCTGTTTCGCCGCCTCGTCCCACTCGCCCTTGCCGTCGTAGTACGCGGCCAACCCGAAGCGCACGGATGCGCGTTTGTCGTCGGTCATCCACGGTGCGTCGAGCAGCGCGAGCGCGGCATCGCGCTCTTCGTCGCTGGCCTTGTGGCGCAGCGTCGTGAGCAAACCTGCGTAGGCGGGAACGCATTGTTTGTTGAGGGCAATGGCCTCGCGCTGGCACTCGACCGCGCCGGCGATGTCGCCGCCGCTCGACAGCGTCGCGCCGAGCGCGGCGCGCAGCGCGGCCGATTCCGGATAGCGGCGGATGGCGTCGCGATAGTCGGCGACGGATCCGTCGACATCGCCGAGCGACAGGCGCGCCCGGGCTTTGCCCATGATGGCGTCGAGGCGCGCGGGATCGATCTGCAGCACGGATTCGAGAATGTCGAGCGCTTGCTGATGGTTTTCCACATCCGCTTCGAGGCCGGCGAGGCGCACGCGCGCTTCGAGCAGGCCGTCGTCGAGGTGAAGCGCGCGATTGAGCCAGTTCGCCGCCTCGGCAACCTCGCCGAGTTCGTCCCAGGCGATGCCGATCAGCAAGCTGATTTCGGCGGCGTTCGGCGTACGCTCCAGCGCCTGCTCGAGAATCTGCATGGCCTCGTCGAGGCGACCATACTCGAGCAGCATCCGCGCCAGGTTCTGCCGCGGCAGAATTTCGCCGGACGAGCGGCTCGCGGCCTGGCGGCACAGCTCCAGCCCTTCCTCCATGCGCCCGATGTGCAGCAGCATCAGGCCGAGGTTGGCCATCGCCGTGTCGTGGTCGGATGCCAACGCGAGCACGCGGCGATACGATTCTTCGGCATCGCGCAAGCGTCCTTGTTCGCGCAGCGCATCGGCCAGCGCCGCGTGCGCGCCGACGAAATCCGGACGCAGGCGCAGCGCCGACCGCGCGGCATCTTCGGCGTCGGCGAAACGCTTTTGCTGGAACAGTGCGGCGGCGAGGTTGAGCAGCGCTTCCGGATAGTCGGGGCACAGTTTGAGCGCGCGCCGGGTCGACGCCTCGGCCTCGAGCGGCCGTCTCGCGGCGCGCTGCACCTCGGCCAGATTGCACAGCATCTGCGGCACGTCCGGGCGCAGGTTCAGCGCGCGGCCGATCAGATCGAGTGCTTTTTCGTGATCGCCGCGTTGGTGAGTCAGCACGCCGAGATAGTGCAGCGCGTCCGCATTCGCCGGACGCAGCGCCAGCGCGGCGCGATATTTCTTTTCGGCTTCGTCGAGCTGGCCGGACCGATGATGCGCAAGCGCCGACGCCAAGCGCTCGTCGAAGCGCTTGTCGGGCAAACGCGCACGAGAGGCGGTCACGCCGATGCCTCGGCCTGCAGGCGCATCCGATCCGCGGGTCGGGCCCGCATCCCGGCGCAGCAAGTGATGATGGACGTCGGACAGCTCACGATTTTCCGTCTTGCGCGAAGATGGATTTCCACAACGCGCGGATACGGTGATCGCCGACGGCGGACCGGCCGAAAACGGTTGCAAAAATCTTCTGTCGTCCGACAGACCGCTCGTGAGCGCGTCACTTCCAAACTACGGACGCGTCAGATACGGATGCAGGCAAGACCAGATACCGTGCCAATGGCACAG
>DAIMZS010000007.1:14466-16058 GCA_036733825.1 Rudaea sp. | reverse complement strand
TTGCGGCAGGCGAGCTGGAAGCGCTGGCGGATCAGTTCGGCGAATTCGCCTTCGCCGCGCATGCGCGAGCCGAAATTCGGATCGTTGTCGCGGCCGCCGCGCATCTGCCGGATCAGGCTCATCACGTGGTCGGCGCGCTCGGGCACGTGCAAGGCCAGCCATTCACGGAACAGGTGCTTGAGCTCGTACGGCAGGCGCACGATCGTGTAGCCGGCCGCGGGCGCGCCGGCCTGGGCCGCGCCTTCAAGAATTTTTTCCAGGTATTTGTCCGTCACCATCGGGATGATCGGCGCGACCATCACGCCGCAGGGCACGCCGGCCGCGTTCAGCGTCTCCACCGCTTTCAGGCGCCGGTGCGGCGCGCTCGCGCGCGGCTCCAGCGTGGAGGCAAGGCGGTTGTCGAGCGAGGTGACCGAAACGAAGACGTGCACGAGATTCTGCTCGCCGAGCGGCGCGAGCAGATCGAGGTCGCGCTCGACCAGCGCATTCTTGGTGATGATCGTGAACGGATGCCGGTGCTCGGCGAGCACTTCGATGATCGAGCGCGTGATGCGATGGCGGCGTTCGATCGGCTGGTACGGATCGGTGTTCGCGCCGAGGTTGATCGGCGAGCAGACGTAGCCGGGTTTCGCCAGCTCCTTGCGCAATTGCTCGGCGGCGTTCGTCTTCGCGAACAGCTTGGTTTCGAAGTCGATGCCCGGCGACAGATTCAGATAGCTGTGCGAGGGCCGCGCGTAGCAATAAATACAGCCGTGTTCGCAGCCGCGATAGGCGTTGATCGACGCGGTGAAATGGATGTCCGGCGATTCGTTATGGCTGATGATCGTGCGCGCACGCTCTTCGGTGACCGTCGTTTCGGGGCGCGGCTCGGGTTCGCTTTCCTGCTCCCAGCCGTCGTCCTCGCGCGTGGCGACGAGCGACTCGAAACGCCCTTCGGGATTCGACGGCGCACCGCGGCCCTTGATGCGCGCAGGCACATCGAGGCGGTCCGTATAGTCTGGCGTGCGTTCGCGGCGCATGGCGCGAGTATGCGCCGCACGTGTCTCAGCGCCTGCGAAACCCCGCCGCGATCAGGATTCGATGGAAGCGCGGAAGGAATATCGCCGCGTCAGCGTTTTCTCGGGCGCGAGCACGGTCATGCCGTTCGCCGCCGCGCCGCCGGGCATGTTCACCGCGTCGACCGCGTGGTCGACCGGTTCGAAGCAGAAGAAATCGCGCTGCGCCGGCGCGTAAACGATGTAACGGTCGGCGTCGGCGTCGATATCCAGGCGCAGTCCGCGACGCGGCCAGCGGATCGCCGCACGGCCGTTCCAGCCGTCGAAGAAATTATCGAGATCCTCGGGCAGAGCGATGTCGCGGGCGAAATCCCAGGCCGCGGGCACGCCGATGCGCTCGACCGGCATCGGCGTGCGCCCGTCGTTGCGCCACACGCCGTGCGCGGGTGCATGCAAGCGCGCCTCGCCGTGGCGCGGAAAGAACGGATGCAGACCCAGGCCGAACGGCATCGCAACGGCACCGGTGTTGGTGGCGCTCAAGGTCACGACGAGAGTCTTGTCGTCGAGCGCGTAATGCAGCGAAGCGCGATAGGAATA
>DAIMZS010000007.1:12306-14366 GCA_036733825.1 Rudaea sp. | reverse complement strand
GCGCCGTCGTCGGCTCGAACGTACGCATCAGCGGCGTCACGGCGCCGTCGGCGATCCAGTCGAAGCGAACGAGTCCTCCGCCCCACACGGGCTCGATCTCGAGCAGGAGCGAAGGACTCGTCAAAATCATCGAAATGTTCCGCTATCGATCACAACGCGCTGATCCTGTAAATCGCCGTCGCATGCGGCGCCAATTTGACCTTGATCGAGCCGTCGCCTTTCGCGTCCGCATGCTCCCACAGATCGCGGACCGTGTACTTTTTCGCCGCGTCGAGATGCAGCTCGGCGGCGGTGACCGAAGCGTTCGTGGCCGCGTCGGTTTCGTTGAACACGGCGACCGCGTGGCTGCCATCCTTGAGCCGCTTGACGATCACATGCACGCCGCCGGTGTCGCGGATACGGTGGCCCTGCACGCCGAGCGGGTCCTGGTCGACCGCGATCACTTCTTTGTTGAGCAGGATCTTGAGCGACTCGGGTTTGATCTTGCGCAGGTCGGTACCGATCATCAACGGCGCGGCCATGATCGCCCACAGGCTGAAGTGACTGCGGTACTCGGTGTCGCTCATGCCGCCGTTGCCGACTTCGAGCATGTCGGGATCGTTCCAGCGGCCCGGTTTGGCATGCGAACTGAGCACGACGTTCTCCTTGAAGATCTTCAGCATCGATTCGTACTTGTCCTCGATGTCGCCGGTCGTACGCCACGAATTGCCGCCGACCGGCTCGCCGGCCCACAGCCAGGCCTTGTTCTCGCCCCATTCGCAGAGGCTGTAGAAGATCGGCTTGCCGGTCGCGCGCAGCGCTTCGCCCATGTCGCGATAGCGGATGCGTGCATCGATGTTTTCATTGTTGCAGTTGTCGTACTTGAGATAGTCGACGCCCCACGAGGCATACGTTGCCGCATCCTGCTTCTCATGGCCGAGGCCGCCGGGGAAGCCGCGGTTTTCCTCTTTCGGCTCGCACGTCCAGCTGCCCGCGCTCGAATACAGTCCGAACTTCAGGCCCTTGCCGTGGATGTAGTCGGCCAGCGCCTTGATCCCGCTCGGAAAGCGCACGGGATTGGCCTGGATGTTGCCGTTCGCGTCGCGCTTCCAGTTGGCCCAGCAGTCGTCGATGTTGACGTAGGTGTAGCCGGCGTCCTTCAGGCCCAGCTCGATGAACTTGTCGGCGATGCCGCGGATCATCGCCTCGTTGAATTCGGCGCGGCAATGGGTGGAGTTCCAGTTGTTGAAGCCCATCTGCGGCGTCGGCGCGAGTTCGGCCGCGGTCTGCGCGGCGTGGGCGTGGGAAGAGGCGGCGACGGCGCAAAACGCGAACGCCAGCGACCGCAAGATTTTCAACGCGAGGTTTTTCATCGAAAGTTCTCCGCAGGAAACAGACAAGCGTCACCAAAACACGGTGTAGAGCACGACCAAGATCGCGACGACGGCGACCGCACCGAGATTGAACCCCGTCGACGTACGGAAGCTGACATCGTCGGTACGAATGCGGTTCTTACCGGCCGCCGCCGCGGTGAACAACGAAACGACGACAGCGAGCACAAGCGACAGCACGAAAACGAGGCCGACGCGATTCATGAACGGCATCGACGGCAGGCCGAGCCGGATCGCGATCGACAGCACGACCGAACCGATCGCCGCGGCAAGCGCGCCGGCTTCGTTCGCGCGCGGCCAGAACAGGCCGAGCAGGAAGATCACGGTGATGCCCGGGGTGAAGTAGCCGGTGAAATCCTGGATGTACTGGAAGGCCTGATCGAAACTGCCGAGCAGCGGCTTGGCGCTGAGCACGCCGATGACGACGGCAACGACCGCGGCGATGCGGCCGACGTTGACCAGATGCGTCTCTTCGCGCCGCCCGCTGAGGCGCGCGTAGAAATCCAGGGTGAAAATCGTCGCGATCGAATTGATCTTGGAGGCGAGCGAGGCCATGATCGCCGCCACCAGCGCAGCGAAGACGAGGCCGAGCACGCCGGTCGGCAGCAGCGCCATCATCGTCGGATAGGCCTGGTCGGGACGCGGCAGACCCGGCGCGAGCGCGACCGCAGCGATGCCGGGCACGACCAC
>DAIMZS010000007.1:10249-12206 GCA_036733825.1 Rudaea sp. | reverse complement strand
AGGTTGACGAACACGTACAGGATCAGCCAGAACACCGCCATCACCGTGCGGATGCGCGTGCCGTAGCGTTCCTCGAGAAACTGCGGCATCGTGTTGATGCCGTTGCGCAGGAACACCGGCAGAAACCAGCGCCCGACGATGAGGATCGTCGCCGCGGCCATCCATTCGTAGGAAGCGATCGCCAGGCCCAGCGCGTAACCCGAGCCGGACATGCCGATGATCTGCTCGGCGGAAATGTTCGCCGCGATCAGGGAGGTGCCGATCGCCCACCACGGCAACGCCTTGCTGGCGAGGAAGTAGTCCTTCGCGTCCTTCTGATGACTGCCTTTTTCGCGCGACACCCATTGCGCGAGCGCGAAGATGCCGACGAGATAGGTCAGCACGATAACGATGTCGAGCCACGAAAGCTTCATCTTTTCCCTCCTCCTTTTTTCTCGACCGCGATCGATTTGTCGTCGACGAGAATTTTCTATTTTTTGAAACGCGTATTTTTACCCGAGCAATCCGGCCCGCTTCGCCAGCGCACAGCAACCGTAGGCGGATGCGAGCTCCGAATGCTCCTGCACCGCATGGCCGCGCAACGCGAGCGCCGCCTGGTAAGCCGCGAGCAGCGCCGATGCGCCGACCAGGTGCACACTACTCGTATCCGCCGGCAAGTCATTCAGTTCATGGCCGATCAGCAGTCCCGACAGAAACGGACGCAGCTGCGTCGGCCGCAGCGCATCGAACAGCCCGAGCGTGCGCGTGGCGAACAAATGGTGCAGCAGATCGCCCGCGCGCGCGGCGTGGGCGACGCCCTGCGCGAACGCGCCGGCATCGTGCTCGCCGGGCTGCATCAGACGGCCGAGCACGCTGTGCGAGCAGAGCAGTTCGAACAGCTCGCCGGTCATCGCCGTGGCGAAGCGTTCGATGCGGCTCGCCGCGACCGTGACGCGTTTGCTGTGCGTGCCGGGAAGACATACGGTTTGCGATTGTGCTGCGAGTTCGGCGAGCACGCCGCAGATCTGCGTTTCCTCGCCGCGCATCACATCGTAGGCACCGCTGTCGTCGCGGCTGCGCAGGCCTGGCACGATCCAGATATCGCGCCCGGTGAATGCGTCCGCGGGCAAGCGCTGCAACGCTGCGGCGATCTCGTCGAGGCCCGCCGGGCAATCGACGTACGGCACTTCGTGCCAGCCCTGACGGCTGCCGATCATGCCGGCCATGACGATGAGCGTATCGTCCCAGCCGCCGATCTCTTCGTTGAGCACCTCGGCGAAGCGGCCTTCGGCGGCGAGGATGCCGCGCGCGGAGCGGCGCTGATCGCATACGCGTCCGTGTTCGTCGAGACGGAACACGCGCAGACTCGTGGTGCCCCAGTCGACAGCGATCATAAGCCGGCGAACCGCTCTTCAGGCAAACCGACCACAGCGTCGATCTGCGCACAGAACACGCCGCCGGCCTGCGGTTCGCGTTCCAGCTGCACAGGACTCAGATCCTCGCGCGCCGTGGTGAGGTACAGCATGTCTAGGTTCGGCCCGCCAAACGCGGGGCAGCTCGGATTCGTCGCCGGCACGGCGACTTCGTGCTCGATCGCGCCGTCGCGGCCGTAGCCGACGACGCGGCTCGCGCCCCACTGCGCGCTCCACAGGCGTCCATCGCGATCGACTGTGGCGCCGTCGGGGCCGGCCGGCGCGTCGACGCGCGCGAACGTGCGCGGCCTGCGGGTTTGCGCAAGCTCCGCGTCGTAATCGCAGATCATGATCTCGCCGCGGCGTGTGTCGCAGTAATACAGCGATGCGCCATCGGGCGCGAACGCGATGCTGTTCGGGATCGCCACGCCGCCGAGATCGAGCGTGCGCAAGCCATGGCGCGCGGAATATTGGTAGAAGCGGCCGATCGGGCGCTTGTCGGCGGCCTCGTCGAGCGTGCCGAAGACGAAGTTGCCGCGGCGATCGGTGCGGCCGTCGTTGAGGCG
>DAIMZS010000007.1:0-10149 GCA_036733825.1 Rudaea sp. | reverse complement strand
GCGTCGCGCTCGTCCCAGAGGATGCCTTCGCCGAGCTCGCAGCGGCAGTCCACCGCGAGCTGCGCCTGCGCGCGGCTCGGTATGGAAATGTTCGATGCCCTCGACGCCACGCTCACCTCACCATTCCGCCACGCTGCCGTCGCGGTGGCGCCAGACCGGATTGTGCCAGTCCGGCGCGCTGCGGCTGCGTTCGATGACGGCCGCCTCGTCGATTTCGACGCCGAGGCCGGGGCGGGTGAACGGTTTCACCGAGCCCTGATCCATCGCGAATGCGTCCTTGTTGACGACATAGTCGAGCACTTCGCCGTCGGCGTTGTAGTGGATGCCGATGCTCTGCTCCTGCAGCACGGCGTTCCAGCTCGCGAAATCCACATGCAGACAGGCGGCGAGCGCGATCGGGCCCAACGGGCAATGCGGGGCGAGAGCGACGTCGTAGGCCTCGGCCATGGCCGCAATCTTCATGCACTCGGTGATGCCGCCCGCGTGGGAAACGTCGGGCTGCAAGATCGCGATGCCGCCGCGCTCGAATACATGCTTGAACTCATAGCGCGAGTACATGCGCTCGCCTGCGGCGAGCGGAATCGCGGTCTGCGCAGCGAGGCGCGGATAGTATTCGGCCTGTTCGGCCAGCACGGGTTCTTCGATGAACAGCGGCCGGTACGGTTCGAGTTCGCGGATCAGCGTTTTCGCCATCGGCGCACCGACGCGGCCGTGGAAGTCGAGGCCGAATTCGATCGTGCTGCCGAACGCCTGGCGGATTTCGGCGACCTTCGCCACCGCCGCGTCGATCGCGCGGCTCGAATCGATCAGGGCCAGCTCCTCGCAGGCGTTGAGCTTGAACGTGTCGAAGCCGTGTTCGAGGCGGCGGCGGATCTGCGCGATGATGTCGGCAGGACGATCGCCGCCGACCCAGCAATAGGTTTTCATGCGGTCACGCACGAGGCCGCCGAGCAGTTGGTACACGGGCACGCCGAGTACTTTGCCCTTGATGTCCCACAGCGCCTGGTCGATGCCGGCGATCGCGCTCATGAACACCGCGCCGCCGCGGTAGAACGCGCCGCGGTACATCGTCTGCCAATGGTCGTTGATGCGGGCCGGGTCTTGGCCGATCAGTTGCTCACCGATTTCCGCGACCGCCGCCTCGACGCTGCGCGCACGTCCCTCGACCACCGGTTCGCCCCAGCCGACGACGCCCTCGTCGGTGTCGATCTTGAGAAACATCCAGCGCGGCGCGACGCGGTAGGTGGTCAGCTTGGTGATTTTCACGAAGACTTCTTCCTGAAGGATTGAACGAACGCCTCGGCGCGGGCGCGCGTCGCGGCAGGGGCCTGGCCCGGAGCGTAGAGATCGCCGCCGAGCCCCGCGCCGGCGCAGCCCGCGTCGAGGAAATCTGCCAAATTGCCCGGCTTGACGCCGCCGACCGCGAACAGCGGCATGTTCGCCGGCAACACGGCTTTGAGTGCGCGCACATAGGCGGGGCCCATGTTCGCGGCCGGGAACAGCTTGAGAATCTGCGCGCCGGCGCCGAGAGCGGCGAACGCTTCGCTCGGCGTCAAGAAACCCGCGGCGACGGTGAGGCCGGCGGCAACGGCGTGGCGGATCAGCGCCGGATCGGTGTTCGGCGTGACCATGAGTTTCGCGCCTGTGGCGGCGAGCGCATCGGCATCGGCGACGTTGAGCACGGTGCCCGCGCCGATCATCGCCTGGCCCGCGGCGGTCTGCAGCGCGATCTCGACGCTGTGCAGCCAGCGCGGCGAATTGGTCGGAATCTCGATCAAGGTGATGCCGGCGGCAATCAGCTCGCGCACGTGCGCGTCGACCTCTTCGGGCGTGATGCCGCGCAGGATGGCGATCAGCGGCAGATGCGTCGAGCCGTCCATGTCTTCGTCCTCACTCGTGATAGAGCTGCGAGCGGCCGCCGTCGATCAAGATATCGGTGGCGTTGATGAAGCGCGCTTCGTCGCTGGCGAGAAATAGCGCGGTGTAGGCGACTTCCTCGGGCGTGCCGATGCGCTTGCACGGCAGCAATTCGGCCTGACGTTGGCGTTCCTCGGGCTGCGCCTGGAACCAGTGCTCGATGCGCTCGACCAAGATCAGGCCCGGCGAAATCGAATTGCAGCGGATGCCTTTCGCGGCGTATTGGATGCCGAGCGCGCGCGTCATGCCGATCAGCCCGTGTTTGGCGACCGGATACGGAAACGCGCCGGGAATGATCTTGTGGCCGTGCACCGAGGCGATGTTGACGATGGAGCCGGCCTCGCGCGCGAGCATGAACGGCAGCACCGCGCGGCTGAAGTTCCACGCGCCGCCCAAGTTGGTGGCGAGATTGCGCTGCCACTCGGCGCTCGACAGCGCGAGCGGCTCGGCAAACACGTCGGCGCCGGCGTTGTTGACGAGCACGTCGACGCCGCCGAAGCGTTCGCCGGCCGCGGCGACGAACGCGCCGACCGCGGCTTCATCGGCGATGTCGCCTTGCGCGAAATATTCGCAGACTCCCATCGATGCCGCGCGATCGTAGCCGGCGACGCGCGCGCCGTGCGCGGCGAACAGTTTCGCGATCGCCGCACCGATGCCGCTGGCCGCGCCGGTGACGATCGCGCGCTTGCCGGCGAGGCGTAAGCCTGAGAAGGGGGTGTTCTGTTCGGTCATGACTGCGAAAATCCGCCGGGGCAATGCGCTAGCGTGCCGCCGAAACCGGCTTCGCGTCGAGTACCGGCTTGTCGCGCAGGGTCACGTTCGGCTTCGCGACGCCGCCGAGATCGAGCGCGATCACCTCGTTGGCTTTCGGCGTCAGCCACACGCCCGGCACGTACAGCGTGCGCTGCGGGCCGATATTCCAATGGCGTCCCAATGCCTTGCCGTTGAGCCAGACGAAACCCTTGTTCCAGCCGGCCGTATCGAGGAAGGTGTCGGCCGCGGCGTTGCCCGATTTCGGCGCGTCGAAACGGCCGCGGTAGAAGCACGGCGCCGCGGTGCAGGGCTTGCTCGCGTAGCGATAGTTCGCCACGTTGTCGAGCGGCAGCGGATAAATCTTCCAATCGTGCAGCGGCGCGCCGTGCAGCGAGGCGGAACCGGTGATGCCTTTGCGTTCGCCGCGCAGCTCCTTGCTGAAATTGATGCGCCCGGTGTTCTCGACGAGGATGTCGAGCGCACTGCCCTTCTTCGCCTGGATCGCGAGCTTGGACTGCTTGAGGCGCCGATCGAGCGTGCCGGCCAGCTTGCCGTCGACGTAGACGCGCGCGTAATCGTGCAGGCCGTCCAGGACGAGATCGCCGCCGGCCTGCGTGAGCGTGGTGCGGTAGAGGATGTAGCCGTAGGCCTGATCGAGATCCTCCATCGTCTTCAGATCGTGCGACTCGACCGGCGTCGGCAGGTTGTCCCACAGCGAGGCGGATTCGGGCAATGCAACGGCGCCGATCGCCTGCGTCGGCGCCGCGGGCGGCACCGGCGGCGGCGCAACGCCGGTCGCTTTCGCGATCACGTCGCGGAAGGCGAAATATTTCGGCGTCGGCCGGCCGCTTTCGTCGAGGCCGACGTCGTAGTCGTAGCTGGTCACATCGGGCTGGTATTCGCCCTTGTCCCAATTCGCGCCGTTCATCCAGCCGAAACTGGTGCCGCCGTGAAACATATACAGGCTGATCGAATAACCCTGGCCGAGCATCCATTCGATATCGGCGATCTGCTTCTTCGCGTCGGGCGTGTTGTGCTTGTCGCCCCAGTGATCGAACCAGCCGTCCCAATATTCGCCGTTCATGAACGGGCCTTGCGGGCGCAGTTTGCGCAGCTTGGCGAATTCGCCCTGCGCGTCGCCGGTGCCGAAGTTGATCGCGACCGGCAGATCAGGCAGCGAGCCGTTGGCCACATAGTCGGCGCCGTCGGCGGTGTAGAGCAGGGTGCGGTCGAAGCCGCCGTCGATGAGCGCACGGCGCACGTCTTCCATATAAGCGTGATCGGCGTCGAAGCTGCCGTATTCGTTCTCGACCTGCACGGCGATGATCGGGCCGCCACGCGCGTACTGCAGCGGCGCGAGTTCCTTGCCGAGGCGATGCAGCCAGCGCGTCGCCGGCTCCAGATATTTCGGATCGCGGCTGCGCACGACCGTACTGCGGTCCTTGAGCAGCCAGGCGGGGAAGCCGCCGAATTCCCACTCGGCGCAAACGTAGGGGCCCGGACGCAGGATAACGTAGAGCCCCTCGGCTTGCGCCGCGCGGATGAATTCGGCGACATCGTACTGGCCGCTGAAGTCGTACTGGCCCGGCGTGCGCTCGTGCACGTTCCAGAACACGTAAGCGGTGACCGCGTTGAGGCCCATCGCCTTGGCCATCTTCAGCCGCTCGTGCCAGTACTCGCGCGGAATGCGCGGGTAGTGCATTTCGCCGGAAACGATGCGGAAGGGTTTGCCGTCGAACACGAAATGACCCTGGTCGACGGCCAAGCCGTGCGCCGGCGGCGCGGGCGCCGCGTTCGCCAGCACGCCGGCGGTCAACAGCGTGCTGGTCAAAACAGCGGCTCGGATACCCTTCAACAATCGCATAGCGTGGCTTTCCTCAAGTGGACGAAACAGATCGCATGATGTGCCTCAGAAGGTACCGCGCACACCGACCGCGAACGTCCGGCCATCGAACGTCGTGCTGACCGGACGATTGAGATACACCTGGTAGACGGAGACTTGTTCGCGGGTCAGGTTGGTGCCTTCGACAAAGAGCGAGACATTGTCGCGGATCTTGTACGAAGCGCTCATGTCCAGCTGAGCATAGGACTTCGTGGTCCACGGCTGCGAGCCCGGGCCGCAAGACAGGCAGGACAGGTACTTGTCGCGCCAGTTGACCGCCAGGCGCGCCTGCCACGGCCCCTTCTCGTAGTAGCCGCTGAGGTTGGCCGAGTCGCCGATGCCGGGCACGGCGAACAGGCTGCCGTTGCCGGTTTTCAGCACTTCCGGATCGATCGAGGTGCTGCTTTCCACGCCGGTATAGTTGAACGCCATGCCGAGGCCGTCGAATGGCGAAGGCAGATTGGCGAACTGGTAGTTGAAGGTGAACTCGAAACCCTTGATCGTCGACTCGTTGAGGTTGATCGGGTGGGTGAAGTCGAACGGGAAACCGAGGATCTCCGTCTGCGTGGTGATCGTGGTGGTGAAGTTGCTGACTTTCTTGTGGAAGCCGTCCAGAGCGATGTAGCTCGCATCGGCGAAATACCATTCGATGCCCGCGTCGATGTTCTTCGACAGGAACGGCTTCAGATCCGTGTTGCCGGTGGTGATCGTCTGGTTGGCCGGGCGGAAGTTGTAGCTCGTGGTCGCGGCCAGCTGGGTCAGATCAGGACGGGTGAGCGTCTTCGACGCGGCGAAACGGAAGATCAGATCGTCGCGCAGATTGAGCTTGAAGTTCGCCGACGGCAGCCAGTACTTGTAGCTGCCAGTGAATTGGATCGGCGAATACGGGCCGTACGTCGGAATGGCGTTGCTCGGATCGGACGGATTGACCGTGATCGCCGTCAGCAGCACCGCCTCGGCGTCGGAGGTGGTGTCGGTCTTCACGTAGCGGTAGCCGGCGTTCAAGTGCCACGGCATGTCCGCGACCGTGCCGTCGAAATCGGCGGAGAAATACGCCGACTTGGTTTTTTCCTCGATCTGGCTGAACGTGCGCGGGTCCGCCTGCGAGACCCAGCCGCCGAGCTTCGCCGCCGCCGCCGCAAAGTCGGTCACCTGCTGCAGCGCCGCTGCCTTGGCTGCGGGCGAGGCGTAGGTCAGGCTGTTGCGATAGGCGTAGATCTGGTTGTACGCCGCCGGCGACAGCAGATAAGCCAGCAGCTTGTTCATGTCGTAGTTGAGCCACTGGCTCGGAAAGCCTTGCGACTGCTGGCTGAACCACGAGCCCGCATTGAAGACGCCGGCGCCGATGACGCTGGCCGGCACGGTCGCGTTGTAGCCGCAGTAGATCGCGCAGAGGTTCAGCGCATCGCCCGAATCGAAGTTGGTGTTGTAGCTGATCTGACGCAGGGTCGTATCGGTGGATTCGATGCCGAAGTCGAGCTTGGACAGCACCCCGTCGGTGAAGCGTTTCGACAGATGCAGACGATAGTTGTCGCCCTTGTTGCTCAGATGATTGCCGCCCGTGCTGCAGCAGTGCGCCATCAAGTTCGACGAATCGCTGGGCTGGATCAGGCTGGAATAGTCGTAATACGGGAAATTGCCGTTGCTCGGGTTGGTGAAGTTCATCGGCAGCCCGCTGTTGCGCGTGCCGACGACGAGGAAGGTGTTGCCGGTGTCGTACTTGTTCCAGGCGCCGGAGTAGGCCACGTCGAGATCGGCCTTGAGCGTGTCGGTGATGTCGTAGGCCACGTTCAACCCGGTCTGGGTGACGTAGGCGTTGCGCGGCGTGTTGGTGCTCATCACCGAGTCGGTGGCCTGGGCCGGGCCCGACGCGCCGCTGGTGTCGCGGGTGAAGGTCAGCGGCGTGCCGTTGCCGTCGAACGTGACGGCGGTGGTGTCGGGCTGGTTGCCGTAGTAGCCGACGTAATGAGTGAGATAGTCCTGCTTGTAGTTCGTCATCAACGAGTCGAACTTCACCATCAACTTGTCGAACGGCTTCCAATCGACGGCGAAGCTGAGGCCTTTGCGCGTGTTCGTCGAAGCGAGCGACTGCGCGTCAATCGTTTGCGGATATGCGCCGTTCTTCGCCAGCGGATCGCTGCTGATCTTGGAAAAATCCTGATTGACGTACCAGCCGCCGGTTTCGATCAGGTTCTCGGTGTGATCGCGCTTGTAGTACATCGCCGAGGCGAGCCAGCCGAAGGTGTGGTCGGCGTTGCTGTCGCCGATCAGGAACGAGGCCTTGGGCGTGAACTTGTTGGCGAGACCGCCGTCCAGGCTGTCGTTCACGGCACCCAGGCTGCCGGCCATGTGGAAACCGGTAGTGTCGAGCGGCCGCGCAGTGACGATGTTGATCGTGCCGCCGATGCCGCCGTCCTGCTGGCTGGCGGTGGCGGTTTTCTGCACTTCGGCCGTGCTGATCAGTTCCGACGGCAGCGCGTCGAAGTGGAAGCTGCGGTCGCCCGAGTCGGACAGCATCGGCCGGCCGTTGAGGGTGACGTTGACGAAGCTGGGACCGAAGCCGCGCACGGTCACCTGGCTGGATTCGCCGCCGGTGCGGTTGACCGCCACGCCGGGCACGCGCTGCAGCGCGTCGGCGACGTTCTGGTCGGGGAATTTGCCGGCTTCTTCGGCCGACACCGAATCGACGACGCCGACGGCGTCCTGTTTGATCGCCTGCGCGCGGCGGATCGCGGCGAGCTGACCGGTCACGGAAATTTCGCCGAGCTGGGCCGGATCGCCCGGTTGTTGCGTAGAATCGGTCGCCGCGGCGGGCTGGTCGTCTCCCGCCGCTTGGGCGACCGCGCAGGGCAACAGGGTTTGGGAAATCAGTAAGGAAATCGCCAGCGGCAAGCGGCGCAACGGCAACGACGTAAGCGTGGAACTCATTCGTTCTCCCTCCAAGTTGAATCGAGTCGAGTGGTGTGTGTTTTTATTATTTGTATGATAAATACTATATATAAGATTTATTGCAAGCCGCACTGCAACATTTGTCATATCTTTCATTGCCAAGGAACCGGCGCGCTTGCTAGGCTGACCGACGTATGCAGACGATGAAAACCCTCGACCGAACCCGACGCTCAGGCCGGCTCACCTTGACCGAGCAATTGCTGGAATCGTTGGGGCAGGCGGTGGTCGCAGGGGAATTCGACGGGCGCAGCTTCCCGACCGAAGCGGAAATCTCGCAGCACTACGGCACCAGCCGCAGCGTCACGCGCGAAGCGGTGAAGATGCTGACCGCGAAGGGTATGCTCGCCGCGCGCCCGCGCAGCGGCATTACTACTCAGCCGCAGGAACAGTGGAGCCTGCTCGATCCGGACGTGCTGCGCTGGATGCTCGAACGCAAGTTTTCCTACGAGCTGCTGCGCCATTTCACCGAGATGCGCTTGGGCCTGGAACCGGCCGCGGCCGCGCTCGCGGCGAAGAATGCGACGCCGGAATCACTGCGCGAGATCGAACACGGCCTGGAGCGCATGGCCGCGGCCGAGCGCGGCGACGGCGATCACCTGAGCGCGGACATTTCCTTCCACGTGGCCGTCCTCAACGCCACCGGCAATCCGTTCTACATGCAGCTCGACGAACTGATTTCGACAGCGTTGAAAATTTCCATCCGCATGACCAACCGCATCAAAGGCCATACCGCGAGCGTGCCCGCGCACCGGCGCGTGTTCGATGCGATCCGCGCGGGCGACGCCGCGCGCGCGAACACGGCGATGAACTCGATTCTCGTCGAAGTCATGGCGCTGGTCGCCGCGGGCGACAAAACCGAATCGCGCCGCGGCAAACGCCCCGTCCGTTCCTGACCGGCGTCCGTCCCGCCTGCGGCGGGATCAGTGCAGCACGTACATCGCCATCACGTCGCGGCGCAGCGCCTGCTGGCTGTCGCCGCGGCTGTAGAACATGTGCCCGCCCGGATATTCCTTGACCTGCACGCGGCGCGGATCACCCATCAGCGGCATCTGGTCGACGATGAGCTTGGAGGCCATGAACGGGCACGACAGGTCGGCCCAACCGTGCACGATCAGCACCTGCAGCTTCGGATCGATCGCCGCGGACTGGCGCAGCTCCTGCACCGAGCCGCGCGGCTCGTCCTTGCGGTCCCACAGGCGGTTCACTTCGTAACTCAATGCGTTGTAGCGGCCGATGTATTTCCAGCCGACCGTGCGCGTGATGAAGTCGACCATCGCCGTCGTCGTCGGCGCGATGATCGAATCGAGCAGCGGGTCATTCGTGCGCTGGTCAGGCGAGAACGGGAACGGATCCCACTCGGTGACATTGGAATCGTAACGGCTGCCGAGCTTGCCTTCGTTGCGGAACACCTCGCGCAGGAACGCCTGCGTTTCCAGACGCCCGCCGGCGCGGCGCACGAAGGCCGGATCGAGGCCGGACAATTCGGTCACGCGCTTGACGATGCGCTCGACCGAGGCCGGGTCGGAGCGGCCCTTGAGCAGATCGACGACGTAATCGCCGCGCGTGTAGTCGATCACCTGCGCCATCGTCGCGTCGCTGAGCTTGCCCTGGCGTTCGAGATTGGCCGCGGCGATGCTCGGCAGGGTCAGCATCCACGGCAGCGGCGACAGGTCGCCGTTGTCATTCTGCGCACCGGGGTCGAGATACGGCGAGACGAGCACGTTGCCGTTCATCGCCACACCCAGGCGCGTCTGCAGGAAATGCGTGATGCGCGGACCGCGGAAGCCGCCGTAGCTTTCGCCAACGAGATACTTGCGCGACATCAGGCGGTCGTTCTTCACCAGCCAGTCGTAGATGACACGGGAGAGATATTCGATGTCGGCCTGGGTCGAATAGAACTTCTTCTTCGTTTCGTCCTCGCCCACGCGCGAACGGCTGAAGCCGGTGCCGACCGGGTCGATGAAGACGAGGTCGGTAAAGTCGAGCCACGAGCCCTGGTTGTCGATCGGCGTCGCCGGATCGGACGGCGAATTGCCCTCGGCGCCGAACTGCACACGCTTGGGGCCGAGCGCGCCGAGATTGAGATACACCGACGACGCACCCGGACCGCCGTTGAGCGCGAACGTCACCGGCCGGTCCTTGCCCGGCACGGTGTAGGCGATGAACATCACATCCGCGAGCGTCTTGCCTTTCTCATCGAGCACGGGGATGGAACCGACGGTCGCGTCGTAACTGATCGTCTTGCCGCCGATCGTCGTCGTCTGCTTCACCGTCTTGTCGGCCGGAAACGGCGGCAATTTGATCTCGTCGGATTTGCCGGCGGATTCCTTCGGCGCGTCCTTGGCGTTGTCATCGGCCCACGTCGGCGCGGCGAGCAGCGCCGTCGTCATCGCAGCGGCGGCAAAAAACAATTTCGGCAAACGGAACGACATATCGGCACCCGCCAGGTTCAAAGAACACAAACGCCGAGCATAGCAAGCGCGGAATGTCTGCCATGTGCCGAAAGCAACGGGTGAACCCAAAGCGATGCTCTGGTTTTTTTTGCTCCAAGGGTCCCCGTTTGCCGCGGTGAGGGCAGGCCGGAACCGCCCGTCAGGGTCGCGCGCAGGGATGCGCGCGAGTTCGCGAATGGGCAGGATGCCCATCGA
>DAIMZS010000006.1:27199-30676 GCA_036733825.1 Rudaea sp. | reverse complement strand
AACAGAAAACGATTACAGAGAATAGCGCAAGCATCCCGCCATGGGTAGAAATCGGGCCGTGTCCGGTTTCTGTCCTTAATTTGTCCGGCAAGCCGAATCGTGATCGCGGCTAATGCGTGAGGTGGCGGTGCATCTCTTATGGGCGCGCCGCGTCCGCCGATGCGAATTGGCTTGCCGGATAGAACGAGATGAAAACGAGCGGAATCATTTGGAATTGGAAGGAGCAATGGCTTCGCGCCGCAGAGCTACGACCTGCAGTCCAGAAAAAACCGAAGCTCGCATTTTCGTTCCGCCAAGTATTTGCCGGTCTGCTGGGGTTGCTGTCATGCGCGATATTGAACGACGTGGCGCAGGCCAAAGGCAGCATGCTCGATCCTGCGTCGACGCAAGTGGCCGCTGGATACAATCACTCTTGCGCCGCGATGACGACGGGAAAAGTAATGTGTTGGGGCAATAACGCCCACGGTCAGCTCGGCGACGGGTCCACCTCGACCAGCGGGTTGCCGGTCACCGTGAGCGGCCTTGCGGACGTCGTCTCCGTCGCGGCCGGAGGGAGCCATTCCTGTGCTCTGACAACCTTGGGGAAAGTATGGTGCTGGGGAAACAACGGAGATGGTCAGCTGGGTAACGGCACGACTTCGAACAGCAGCGTGCCGGAGGCAATCAGCAGCCTCGACAGGGTGGTGGCAATTGCCGCGGGCACCTACCACACATGCGCACTGACGACCGTTGGTGCAGTGCGTTGCTGGGGAAGCAATCTCTTCGGAGAGTTAGGTGATGGAAGCACATCGAAAAATTCAACGCCGGTGGCGGTAAAGAATCTGACGAGCGGCGTTGTGGCAATCAGCGCGGGGGCCAATTTCACTTGCGCGCTGATGGCGACGGGTGGTGTGCAATGCTGGGGCTACAACCACTGGGGGCAGCTCGGCGATGGCACCACACAGGATCGGCTCACCCCAGTGCCGGTCAACGGTTTGCCCACTGCTGCGGCTTCCATTGCAACGGGAGCGACACACGCTTGCGCCGTAACGGTGACGGGCCTGATTGACTGCTGGGGGAAAAATGATGCCGGCCAGCTCGGTAATGGAACAATCTCGGGTGGAACTCCCGTTCCCGTTCCCGGTCAGGTCAAGAATCTTTTAGACGTCATTTCGGTCACTGCGGGTGAATTGCATACCTGCGCGGTGACCAAGGACAGCTCCACCTATTGTTGGGGAGACGGTGCATTCGGTGCGCTCGGCAGCGGGGGAGCCACGAGCCAACCTTTGCCAGTCGAAGTCAAAGGAAAATTCGTCGCCATTTCAGCGAGCGCCGAACACACGTGCGCACTGACCGCCATCGGTGCCGTGTACTGCTGGGGCCAAGACACTATGGCGTTGAACTATGCGCCAGTCGGCGTCTACGGTCTGTCAAGTCCAATAGCCGCGCTCGTAGCGGGCGATTCACACACCTGCGCCCTTGTGGCCGACACCGTGCGCTGCTGGGGTAACAACACCGATGGCCAACTAGGCGGCACGCCCACCAACCTCGGCGTTCCAGTCGGTACCGGCCTGCGCAACGTGCGCGCCATTGCAGCGGGTGTTGCCCACACCTGCGCATTGACGACGGGAGGTTATGTAATTTGTTGGGGACACAACGCCAACGGCGAACTCGGCGACGGTTCGACGACGAGTCGCTCGAACCCCGTGGGAGTCAGCGGCTTGCCCCCTGGCATCGTCGCGATCACGGCAGGCGCGCACCACAACTGCGCCCTGACTCTGGCCGGCGCGGTGTGGTGTTGGGGCTACAACCAGGACGGCGAAGTCGGTGACGGCACTACGGCAAATAACCGTTTGATTCCTTATCAAGTGAGTGGCTTGGGTGGAGGTGGAATCATCGTAAATAGCGTAGTCGCGGGTGGACTCCATACCTGCGCGTTGACGACCGCCGGTGATGTGGCGTGCTGGGGCTACAACGATCACGGGCAGCTTGGGGACGGCACAGCTACACCCCGTTCTGTGCCAACGGCGGTAGGTGGTTTGCCCGGCCCGGTGGCTGCAATCGCGTCGGGATACTCGCACACGTGCGTGCGGACTACCGCCAACGCGCTGATGTGCTGGGGTGCGACCAACCTGGGCCAGGTGGGAGATGGCACGACGGCCATGGATCGCCTGACGCCGACGTGTCCGCTTACGTTGTGCGCGGTCGGTGCGATCGATGGCTTGTGGGGCGGTTCGATAAACAATCATACCTGGGCCAAGGAGCGCAATCAGGCGGCGATGTGGGGCTGGGGGAACAACTTTTTCGGACAATTGGGCTTGGGCGATTCCGGCCCGGGCACCAACCGGACGCAGCCGGTAAAGAATCCCGCCCTCAACGGCCTGGCTCCCGGCTTTACGATGACCGCCGGCGGCGACCACACCTGCGTCTTGGAAGATGCGGACCTGCGCTGCATGGGATACAACAGCTACGGACAGTTGGGCGACGGCACCACGACGCAGCGCAACTCGCCGGTTCCGGTGTTGGCCGGTCAGTCCATCAACTTTAGCGTGCCGACCACGCTTACTGTCGGTTCGACGTTCACCCTGGCCGCCACCGCCGACAGCGGCTTGCCGGTCACGTTTGATAGTTGGACGCCGAGCACCTGCACGGTTACCGGCAACACGCTGAAGATCACCGCGGCGGCCCTATGCGGCGTGCGCGTCTCTCAAGTGGGCGGTACGCTCTCTGCAGGCGGCAGCGCCGCGGCGGCGCCGCAGCAGCTGCGTTTGATCCAGGCGGTGTCCGCTACGACCACGACTCTGACGCCTTCGGTCAATCCTTCGGCGTTGAGTCAGAGCGTCACCTTCACCGCCACCGTCGTCGGTGTGGCGCCGACCGGTACCGTCACTTTCAGCGATGGCGCCACGGTGCTGTGCAGCGCCGTCGCGTTGACCGGCGCAGGCAACAGTCCCACGGCCACCTGCACGACCTCCACGTTGACCCTAGGCACGCACCCGATTACGGCCGCATATTCGGGCGGTGCCGGCAACGCTCCGTCGTCATCATCCATTCTTTCTCAGGTAGTACAGGCGGCGGGCAGCGGCGTGACGTTGGCCTCCTCCCTCAATCCCTCGATTGTCGGCCAGAGCGTCACCTTTACCGCGACCGTCACGGGAACGGCACCGACGGGTACGGTGACCTTCAACGACGGCACGAACATCTTGTGTAACGCCGTTGCGCTGACCGGCACCGGTAACACCCGTACGGCCACGTGCAGCAGCGCGACGCTGACAGCGGGCACACACAACATGACGGCCACGTATTCGGGCGATCCGAGCAACGCCGCCGCGACCTCGCCCGTGCTGGTGCAGACGGTACAGGCCGCGGGCCTGACACCGACCACCACCGCGTTGAACCTCTCGCCCAATCCGGCGATGGTGGGTCAGTCAGTCACGGCCACGGTGACGGTGCGTCCGACTAGCGGCACGGCGGTGCCGAGCGGAACGGTAACGGTAA
>DAIMZS010000006.1:25360-27099 GCA_036733825.1 Rudaea sp. | reverse complement strand
CTCCAGCACAACGGCTACCATCACTGTGAAAGCATCGACGAGCGCAGCCACGGTCGCGGCACCGATGCTCGACCCGCGCAGCCTCGGCACGCTCGCCTTCGGCCTGCTGGCGCTCGCCTGGAGGTTTCGTCCGCGGCGTCTATAAATCAAAGGTTCGCGTCCAAAAAGTTGTCCGTGCGAAAAGGCGACCGCTCTGCGGTCGCTTTTTCGTCTGAATGGGAAGAATAGGTCGAAAGTCATATTGACAGGCATTGTTGTTACACGTAACGTTACTTGTAACAAATGGAGCCGACGCAACCCGCCAAAAAGAACCGTTCCGCCGAATCCCGGCGCCAGCAGGCCTTCCGCGAACGCATGCGGGCCAAGGGTTTGGTTGCGCGCCAGGTCTATATTCGCGCCGAACATGCCTCGCTGCTGGCCCAGATCGAATTCTCGCTCCGCGAACCCTCGCTTCCTCAGTCCCTCGTAACCATCAAGGATTACGCTGCCATGACGCACCCCTGGACCACCTCGACGTTGTACGACGCGCTCGAAACTTATGTCGCCCGCGAGCGCCTGCCAATGCATTTGCGCCTGGAGGCCGGCGCCGAGCCGACGATCGCGATTTCGCTGCCCGAGCACGGCGATCTCGACATCCATCTCGCCGCGTCCGGCCTGCAGTTGTTCGTGTCGACGCCGCTGTGCTTCGGTTCGCAGGTGCGCGACCGCGCCGCGTTCAACGACGCCTGCCTGCGCCTGAATCCGCTCAACCCGCTGTCGAACATCGGCCTGCAGACGCTCGACGGTGAAGACGTCTATACCGTGTTCGGCGAACTGTCGACACGCTCGCCGATCGCAAATATCGTCGAAGAAGTTTCGACGCTCGCCGACAATACGCTGCAGGCCGCGCATGCCCTGCGCAACTACATCCATCGCGCTTGATCGAAGGAAAAACCCATGAGCATCCTGGAAAAAATCCTCACCTTGTTCCGCGGCGCGGCGACCGAAGCCGGCCAGTCCATCGTCGACAAGAACGCCGTGCGCATCCTCGATCAGGAAATCCGCGACGCGCAGAACGAAAGCGTGCGCGCGAAAGACGAGCTGGCGCGCCTGATGGCACAGCAGAAACTTGCCGGCGACAAGCTCGCCGCGAAGCAGGCGAAAAAATCCGAGTACGAGGCGCATATCTCGCGCTTGCTCACCGCGAACGATCAGAATCTCGCGCGCGACGTGGCCACGAAAGTCGCCCAGCTCGAAAGCGAACTCGCCAGCGAACAGAAGGACTACGACTCGCTCGCCGCCGCTGTCGACAAGATGCATGTGGCGATCAAGACCGCCGACCGCCGCATCACCGGCTTGCAGCAGCAGGTCGACCAAGTCAAGGTCAACGAGAGCGTGCTGCGCTCGCAGTCGGTGATCGCCGCGCGCCACAGCGGCCAGAACGCGAAATTGCGCACCGCGCTCGATTCGCTCGAACGCGTCAAGGCGCAGCAGGCCGAGCGCAGCGCGCAGATCGACGCGGCAGATGCGCTCGCCAAGAGCGACGGCGACGGCGATCTCGAAGCACGCCTCGCGCAGGCCGGTCTGGTCGCCGGCAGCGTCACCGCGGATGATGTGCTGGCGCGCTACCAGAAAGTGACGGCCACGGTTGAGCCGCCGGCGCAGCTCGGTGCACCTGTTGCGGCTCCGGCGCAGACGGTGCCGGCGGAGAAGGTGAAGGCGAGTTAAGCTGGGTAGGCAAACAATGTCGTCATTCCCGC
>DAIMZS010000006.1:10927-25260 GCA_036733825.1 Rudaea sp. | reverse complement strand
ATTCCCGCTAGAAGCACGCGGGAATGACAGCGTGTGAATAGGAAACGTATCGATGGACTGGTTCGGCAACAAACAAAGCGGCGACAAAGCCGAAGCGAAACTGCCCTACGGCGCGCGGCTGCGCGGCGCGGTGACGTTCGACGAACTGCTCGGCAAGCTCGACGCCGGCGTGTTCAATTTCGATTGGCCGACCAGTCCGCAAACGATCGAGGCGATCGGCGATATCGATCTCGGCGCGGGCAATCGTTTGTATCGTCTGTATCTGACCGATGATGCGTTTCTGCAGATCGCAACCGTCAACGGCGAACCCGGCGACGTCAACCTGTTCGTCTATGCCGAGTCGATCAATCCCGCAAACAAGGACGCGTTCGAGCGCTGGTGCACGGCCGGGCGTCTGCCCGACTACACACTCGGCCAAGCCAGCTATCGCCGCGTCTGGGGCGACGGCGAAGGCATGGCGCAGCCGGTGCCGCTCGAGGAGCGCGTGTACAAAAAGAATATGACCACGTCCGAGTACGATCTGACGCTGTACTCGATGCTCTATTCGCGCGAGCTGCCCGGGATGGAGCGCAGCGAGCTGCTGCTCGTCGCCGGCGAAGATTCCGGTCCGGAAGATTTCGTCATCAGCCAGGCCGTCGGCATTCCGCTGTCCACGGCCGAGTTCGAGATTACCTGAGGAATTGCCAATGCCGACCGATATCGCCCATTCGCTGAGCACCTTGCCCGCCTTCTTCGCCTATTTCGGCCTGGCGATTGCCGTCACGGCCGTTTTCGTCGTGATCTATTTATGGATTACGCCGCACGACGAGATGCGCCTGATCCGCGAGAACAAGGAAGCTGCGTCGATCTCGTTCGTCGGCGCGCTGCTCGGCTTCATCATTCCGGTGGCGACCGCGACCGCGCAGTCGGTGAGCTGGCTCGATTGCCTGATCTGGAGTTTCGTCGCGCTGGTCGTGCAGTCGCTGACCTTCCTCGTCGTGCACTGGTTCATGCCGCGCATCTCCGAGGAGATCACCAACAACGAACGCGCGCCCGCATTGTTCCTCGCCGGCATTTCGCTCGGCGTGGGCATCCTCAACGCGGCGAGCATGACGTATTGAGCATCGAGCCAAGTCCGTCGCAGCGCGACTTTGTTGAATGCTCAACGTAAGGATCACACCATGAAGCGCTCCCGTGCTCTAACTCTGGTTCTGATGGCGCCTGCGCCGCTGATGCTTGCCGGTTGCGACAATGCGCCCGACGAACAGGTGCGCAAGGGTTTCTACACCGATGTCGCCGCCTGCGTCGCCGACGGCAATGCGGCCGACGTCTGCCAGCGCGCTCACGACGCCGCCGACAAGGCGAACGCGACCAACGCGCCCAAGTTCAAGACCAAGGAAGAATGCATCGCCGAGTTCGGCGATCTCTGCCGCGAGCGCGCCGTGTCCGGCGGCAGCGAAGCGGGATTCTGGTCGCCGCTGATGACCGGCTTCCTGATCTCGCAGTTGCTCTCGACCGGCCGGCCGTCCTATCTCGACGCCTCGCCGATCTACCGACTGCGCTCGGGCCAGTACACGCAATACGACGACAACCGCGGCGGTTACGGCGGCGGTGGCTATTACGGCGGCTATTCCTCCGGCGGCAGCACGTCGACCACGCGGTCGTACCATCCGGTCGACATCACGCCGAACCGCGCCGTCACCGTGTCGCGTTCGGGTTTCGGTTCGGTGGCCGCGGCGCGCAGCGGCTGGGGCGGGTCGAGCGCGCGCGCATCGTCGGGCGGCTGATCCGTGAAACGCGTCGAGATCGCCGAGCGGCCCGACTGGCGCGCCAGCGCGGAGTCGCTCGGTTTTCGCTTCCACACGATCGACGGCGAGGTGTACTGGGATGAGCGCGCCTACTACGCGTTCACGCTCGAGGAAATCGAACGCGATCTCGAAACTCCGACCGGCGAACTGCACGAGATGGCGATGGACCTCGTCGCCGAATGCGTGCGCGACGAGGCCTTGCTCAAGCAGCTCGCGATTCCGCAAACGTATTGGGATTGGATCGCCGACTCCTGGCGCAGCGCGGCGCCGCACGTCTACGGCCGCATGGATCTCGCCTACGACGGCAAGGGTCCGGCCAAGCTGTACGAATTCAATTACGACACGCCGACCTCGCTGTACGAAGCGGCGTTTTTCCAATGGCATTGGCTCGAACAGCAGCGCAAGCGCGGCGCGCTGCCGGCGCACGTCGATCAATACAATCTCATCCAGGAAAATCTCATCGAGGCGTTCGGCGCGATCGCGAAGCGGTTGCCGCGGCCGTTCTATTTTTCCGCGGTGCGCGAGTCGGTCGAGGATCAGGCCACGATCACCTATCTGCGCGACTGCGCCGAGCAGGCGGGCGTGGCGACGAAGGCGATCGCGGTCGAAGACATCGGCTTGTCGAAGGACGGACGTTTCACCGATCTCGACGACTTCGTGATCGGCACGTTGTTCAAACTCTATCCGCTCGAATTCATGTTCGCGGAGGAGTTCGGCAGCGCGTTGCCGGCCTCGGGCATCCATCTGATCGAGCCGCCGTGGAAGGCGATCCTTTCGAACAAAGGCGTGCTGCCGTTGCTTTGGCAGCGGCACGAAAATCATCCGAATCTGCTGCCGGCGTATTTCGAAAACGACGCGCGCGTATCGCTGCCCGCGGGCTGGGTGCGCAAGCCGTATTTTTCGCGCGAGGGCGCGAACATCGAGCTGCATTTGGCTGACGGCTCGGTCGACGCGAGCGACGGACCGTATGACGACGCGCCGACGATTCGCCAGGCATTGCATCCGTTGCCGCGTTTTGCCGACGCGTATCCGCTGATCGGCAGCTGGGTGGTCGGCGACCGCCCGTCGGGTATCGGCATCCGTGAAGACGCCACGCTGATCACGCGCGACACCGCGCGTTTCGTGCCGCACATCATCGAATGATGCGGAGCGGGCTGCGACCCGCTCCGCGGTGGATCATCGATGTTAGAAGTGCGGTCCGCCACGCTTACCCTCGGGGCCGCCCGGGCCGCCCGGCCCGCCGCAGTGCGGCAGCACGCCGGCGTTCGCGAGCGCGAGACGATCGGCTTCGAGCTGCGCGTGCGCGGTCTTCAGCGTCGCCGCATCGGTCGTGATCTTCGTCTCGTCGGCGCTGATGTTGCTGCTGTTGCCGGCGGTGACGTCGGCCTTCAGCTGCACGAAATCGTCATCGAGCTGGGTCCGTGCGGTCTTCGCCGCGGCTTCGTCCGTGGCGAGATACGACTGGATCGCCGTATGCAACGTCTGATCCGCGGTGCGCAACGCCGTGTGATCGCTGTCGAGCGTCGACTTCGATGTGGCGACGGCACTGGCATCGCCCAGCGTGACATTGATCTTGTTCTGCAGCTCGTCGGTTTGGAGCTGCGTGCACGCGCTGTTTACCGCGGTGGCGGCGGTCGTGACGGCCGAAGGCACCGCGGTGGCGGTTTGTGCCGACGTCTGTCCGACCATCACCACGGAGAGAGCCAGTGGAAAGGAGAGCAGTTTGGTTTTCATGATGAACCTCTTATGTGGGAAGGAGGGTCGTCGCACCGATGCGTTCATGCCGCCGATTTGCCGGCAGCGCGAGCTCGCCGCCGGCATGGACATCGGACACACATGTCGAACCTCGCATCGGTGCGACGATTGCCTTGCGATCCGGTGACGGCGCCTGATCGCTCGGCGCAGGCAGAGTAGCGGGCGTGCGTACGCCGCGCCGTTAGCGCGGCCTTAATCCACGAAAAATCCACATTTATACATTGTGAGAAAAGTTGCCCGTTCCGCGCGGCGCAATGCGGCGCGCTTTCCTGCGGAAAACGCATTGCGTTAGCAATCCGTGAATCCACGAAAAATCCGCATTTATGCACGGCAGGCAACGAAATAATCCTGTTGCGAGCCGCGTTGTCGCGTGTTTGCGCCCTCACTCATAAAGCCAAGAAATAGGAGTCCAACATGCCGTCCTTCATCAAACCGTCGTCGCCGCGCGCGGCGACCGCTTCGCCCGAAATGCGTACATCGCGCCGCCGCCTGCTCGGCGCGTTCGGTGCGCTATCGACGCTGCCTCTGCTCGGCGAGATCATGCCGCGCATGCAAGGTCAGACCGCGCATGCGGCGTCGGCCGCGCCGAATATCGATCAGCAGGGCCTGAGCGGAACCTGGTACGACCCGACGACCTCGGGACAAGGTTTCGTGATCGAAGTGATTCCCGGCCAGACCTATCTGTTCGGCGCCTGGTACACCTACGACACCACCGCGGGCGATGTCACCACGCAGCGCTGGTACACGTTCGGCGGCACGATCGCCGACGGCGCGAGCAGCGCGACGGTGACGATCTGGCAATCCAGCGGCGGCAATTTCAACGCTTCGCCGAAGCCTTACGCGGTCGAGGTCGGCAGCGCGACGTTGAGTTTCGATTCGTGCACGGCGGGGAGCTTCGCCTTCACGCTGAACGACGGCCGCAGCGGCACGATCCCGCTCACGCGCCTAATGCCGAACGTCGCCTGTACCTCCGCCGACACGACAGCGGCGAGCAGCAGCGCCGATTTCGCTTTGTCCGGCGCGTGGTACAACGCCGACACGAGTGGGCAGGGTTTTCTCATCGAGGTCAATTCCGCGTTGCCATATGTATTCCTGACCTGGTTCACGTACGCGGAGAACGGTGAGAGCAGCGGTGCGTCAGGGCTGCGCTGGATGACTGCGCAAAGTACCGGCTACGCCGCGGGCGACCATACGATCAATCTGACGCTCTATGTCGGCACAAACGGCACGTTCAATTCCGCCGCGACCAAGATCACCGTGGCTGAAGTGGGCACGGCCACGCTCACGTATTCGAGTTGCGGCTCGGCCGTGTTCAGTTACAGCTTCACCGCGGGCGAATTCGCCGGCAAGTCCGGCGACATTCTACTGACGCGCACGGGTTCGACGCCGGCGGCCTGCGTGTTCGGCAGCACCTGCGCGTTGATTCCGAGCGAGACCGACGGGCCGTATCCGCTGTATTCGATCCTCTCGAACACGGCGATCCAGCGCCGCGACATCACCGAAAGCAAGACCGGCGTGCCGCTCAAGCTGATCTTGCGTCTGGTCAACGCCAACAACAGCTGCGCGCCGATCGCCAACGCGGCGATCTACATCTGGCATTGCGACAAGGACGGCGTCTACTCGGGCTACGCCAATCAGACCGGCGGCGTGAACGCGAGCGGACAGACCTTCCTGCGCGGCATCCAGGTGACCGACGCGAGCGGCCAAGTCGTATTCGACACGATCTATCCGGGCTGGTACGCCGGCCGCATCACGCACATCCACATGCAGGTCTATCTCAACGACGCGGTGACGCAGGGCACGGCGATCATCACCTCGCAGATGGCGTTTCCGCAGGACGTGACCACGGCGGTCTACAACTCCACCTTGTACGCCGCGCACGGGCAGAACACCTCGGTGACGAGCTTTGCTCAGGACAACGTCTTCAGCGACGGCACGACGTACGAGATGGCGACGATTGCCGGCGATACGACCGACGGTTATGTCGCGACACTGACGCTGGGTATTGCGGCTTAGGTTTTTCGTTCAACGAAGAGCGCCCCCTTCCGGCTGCCGCCACCTTCCCCCGCTGCGCAGGGGAAGGATTCCAACGACGCGGCATTGTTCTTTCCCTTCCCCTGCGCAGCGGGGGAAGGTGCCCCGAAGGGGCGGAAGGGGGCAGCGCGTCGAAGAAAATACCTAGCGATGATGCTCAGACTCGTCGTCATCACCCCCGCCTGCGCCAAGTCCAATACCGACACCGAACCCACCCGCGCCCGCGGCCATGCCGCCGCCTTTGCCGCCGCCCGACTTCGCGTCTTCTTTGCCGCCGCCGTCGCTCTTGCCGCGTCCGCCCGACGCGGACGGTCGTGCCGGGCCTTGCTGCGGAATCGCTAGGTCACTGGGAATGGCGTCAAGGTCGAGCACCTGGCGGATGAAATTGCGCAACGAGACGACGAGTTCGTGCGTGTGCACGTGACGGCCGGCGGCCAGCTCGCTCGCCGCTTTCGCCGCGAGCCGCACCTGTTCTTCTGTGCCGAGCAGGATGACGTCGGACAGCGCCGCTTCGACCGCGTCGCGCACGCGCCGCGAGCGGTCGGAATTCGGCCTCGCTTCGGTCAAGGCGTTCTCCGCAGCATCGTCGGACAATTTGGCGTGCCGACGCAGATCGCGCAGATGCGTCGGATCGACTTCAAGATCGCCGGTGAACGAACCGCCGAGCGTCTTGTATGCCGCGATCAACGTGCGCAGGCGTTCGTTGATCTGACGATTCTCGCGCTCGCGCCGCTGCTGGATCGTCTGCATGGCGAGGAGGCGGACGCCGACGCCGATCAGCGTGATCAGGGCGAGCCCGACCAGCGTCGAGAGCAGGGCCTGCCAGGAACTGAAGTCGAGATTGCGCATGGTTTCGGCCTCGCTGTGATGTGCCGATGCTAGAACAATTCCGATTGCGCCAGCGACTCGTCGGCATCGATGAAATTGCTCAAGCCCACGCCGACGAGGCGATAGCGCGTGCGCGGCGGCAGATCGACGCGCTCGCGCAGCCCCACGGCAAGCGCGACGAAAGCTTCCTCGGTTTGCGGCGGCGCGGGCGGCGTGTGGCTGCGCGTGATGATGTGGAAGTCGCCGGTTTTAAGTTTCAACACGACGGTGCGGGCGACGCGGTCGGTCTTGCGCGTCGCCGCCCAGGTTTTCGCCGCGAGTTCGCGGATCATCGGCTCGATCTCGCTCAGCAGTACATCGTGTTCGAATGTGTCTTCGGACGAAACGGACTGCACGCTTTGGTCGGGATTCACGCGCCGTTCGTCGATGCCCAAGCTCAGTTCGCGCAGGCGCAGGCCGTAGCGGCCGAAACGGCGTTCGAGCTCGCGCAGGTCGAACGCGCGCACATCCGCACACGTGTGCACGCCGAGCGCCTCGAGCTTCGCGTTCATCACCTTGCCGACGCCGGGAATCTTCGCCACGTCGAGCGGCGCGAGAAACGCCTCGGCCTGTTCGGGCTTGATCACGAACAAGCCGTTCGGCTTGCGCCAGTCGGAAGCGATCTTGGCGAGGAACTTGTTCGGCGCGACGCCGGCCGAGGCGGTCAGCTGCGTCGCCTCGAAAATTTCGGCACGGATCGCTTTCGCGACGGCCGTCGCCGAGGCGTGCTCCGTCTTCGGCGCGGTGACGTCGAGATAGGCCTCGTCGAGCGACAACGGTTCGACCAAATCGGTGTGCTTATAGAAGATCTGACGCACCTGCTTCGACACGGCGCGATAGCGCGAAAAATCCGGCGGCACGAAGATCGCGCCGGGACACAACCGCGCCGCACGCAGCGCCGGCATCGCCGAGCGCACGCCGAATTTGCGCGCCTCGTACGACGCCGCGCACACGACCGAACGCGCGCCGCGCCACGCGACGACGACCGGCTTGCCGCGCAGGCTCGCGTCGTCGCGTTGTTCGACCGAGGCGTAGAACGCGTCCATATCGATGTGCACGATCTTGCGCATGCGCGCATTGTGCCATCGCGCTGCAACGGCAATGACATAGAGCGCACCTAGCATTCGCGATGATGCGGTGCGGCATGCTGCGAAGCAGACGCGCGCGCACTTTTCACGCAACCTAAGGACGATCCATGTCGAACAAGAATTCATCGCGCGCGAGCGCGCGAGGTCAGCGAGTGTGTGCGTTGTCGGCCGCCGTGCTTTGCGCGCTCGTCGCAACGCAGGTCAACGCCGCCGAAGCGCCGACGCCGGACGCGCCGGATGCGGCGGCGACGGCCGACGCCGCCAACCAGCTCGATTCCGTCGTCGTCAGCGCGAAGAACTCGACGCGCTCGGCCGTGTCGCTCAGCGGCGCGGAGATCCAGAAGATCCAGCCGGGCGCGAGCCCGCTCAAGGCGATCCAGACGCTGCCGGGCGTGCTCTATCTCACCGCCGATCCGTGGGGCAACAACGAGCAGAACACGCTGCTCTTCATCCACGGATTCTCAACCCAGCAGCTCGGCTACACGCTCGACGGCGTGCCGCTCGGCGATCAGCAGTACGGCAACTACAACGGCCTCTCGCCGCAGCGCGCGGTGATCAGCGAGAACGTCTCGGCGGTGACGCTGGCCTCAGGCGCAGGCGATTTGTCCACGGCGTCGACTTCGAACCTCGGCGGCACGGTGGCGACGTTCTCGTCCGATCCGTTGAAGACCATGGGCGGTCAGATCAACCAAACGTTCGGCAGCAACGCGACCACGCGCACGTTCCTGCGCTACGACACGGGCGAGTTCGGCGGCGGCAATTCGGCCTATGCCTCGATCATGCATCAGGACCAGCGCGCCTGGGATTTCGCCGGCCACCAGCGCGGCTGGCAGGCGAACGGCAAGTTCGTGCATGACGACGACCACGGCAAACTCACCGTATACGTCGCCTATTCGGACAAGATCGAGCCGAACGAAGATGCTCTCTATCGTTCGGCGAACGGCGCGGGCGAAGGCACGCCGCGGCCCGACAACCGTCCCTTCATGTATCCGAACTTTGCCCAGGCGCTCGCCTATCTCGGCGCGAACGGCGCACCGCCCGCGTCGGCCGGCAACAACTATCGCAATTACTACAGCGACGCGCAGCGCACCGACTATCTCACGTACGCCAAATACGAATGGCGATTGAACGATGCGATGACCTGGTCGAACCAGGTCTACTATCATCACGACGACGGCGTCGGCGTGGTCGCCGGTCCCATCCAGGTCGCCGGTTTGCCGAAGCTGTTCGGTGCCTACTTCCCGGGACAGGATCTGAAAACCGTGTTCGGCGGCTCCGGCTATGCCACGCGCACGACCGAGTACGACATCAACCGCCGCGGCTGGCTATCGAGTTTCGACTGGCAGCTCGGCGATCACCAGCTCGACGCCGGCGTCTGGTACGAAATGAATCGTTCCTCGACCAATCGCCGCTGGTATGCGCTCGACGTCAATCATCCGACCAGCCCGTACGAGCGTCCGGGCGATTCGCTCACGCCGCTGATCACGCAGTACAACAGCGAGATCAAGAACGAAGTCGTGCAGCCCTACGTGCAGGACCAGTGGAAGCTCAGCGACAGTATCCGCCTGCAGGCCGGCTTCAAAGCCAGCTACCAGTTCGCGCACGGTTGGGCGCCGATCTCGCCGCTGCCGAATTCGACCGCAGGCTTCCTCGAATTGCCGAGCGGACGCATCTACACGCGCGAGAAATTCCTGCCGCAGATCGGCGCGGCGTGGGATGTCACGCCCGAAGACCAGTTGTTCGTCAACGTGCAGAAGAACATGCGCCAGTTCATCACCTACGGCGCGGGCGGTTTATCGCCGTGGAGTCTCGGCAGCCAGGATCTGTTCAATGCGTTCAAGCAGAATGTCGCGCCGGAAACCGCCTGGACCTACGAGGCCGGCTGGCGCTTCCAGCACGACGTCGAGGCCGGGCCGGTCAGCGGCATCGACGGTCAGGTCAGCGTGTATCACGTCGATTTCGCCAACCGCTTGCTCGCCGTGGGCGCCTCGGCGGGATTCACCACGATCAACCCGGGCGCGGTGATCATCAACAACGTCGGCGACGTGAAGACCGACGGCGCGGACCTCGCCGTGACCTTGCATTTCGGCGAGCACTTCAGCTTCTACGACGCGGTCTCGTACAACCGCTCGCAGTATCAGGACAACTACGTGACCGGCGGCACGACCGTGGTGCCGACCGCCGGCAAGAACGTGCCGGCCAGCCCCGACTGGATGAACAAGTCCGTACTCAGCGCGAAGTTCGGCGCGTTCGAAGCGCAGCTGGTCGGCGACTACGTCGGCAAGCGCTACGCCACGTACACCAACGATCTGTCCGTGCCGAGCTACTTCCTGACCAGCCTGCAGGCCTCCTACGCGCTGCCGCTGGAAAACCAGTGGCTGCACGATGCCAAGCTGAGCTTGAACGTCAGCAATCTCGCAGACAAGAAGGGCGTCTACGAGGTCATCGTCGGCGCGGCGTCGGGCACGTACAACACGTATCCGATCCCGCCGCGGCAGTTCTTCGTGACGTTCTCGACCAAGCTGTAAGGCCGCCGTCGATCCGTTCATTCGCTTTGCTTTAAGATGCCTCCCACGTTTCCTCGAAACGGATTCGCTGGGAGGATGGCGATGAAATACGCCCTGCTGCTGTTGCCGCTCGTGGCGTCGTGCGCAGCAACGCCGCCGACGCCCGCTTCCACCGAGGCGGATGCGCTGACCGCTTATCATTGGCAATTGCGCGGGGCCACCGACCGCGGCGGCAAGCGCGTCGATGCGCTGTTCGTGCGGCCGGCGCTGCCGCTGCAGCTCGATTTCCACGATGGCCGGCTCGGCGTGTCGAACGCGTGCAATCGTATCGGCGGCAGTTATCGCGTCGAGAACGGGCGGCTTCGGCTCGGACCGATGGCGCAGACGCTGATGGCTTGCAGCGACCCGGCGCTGGCCAAGCTCGACGAAGCGATCGGCCAGCGCCTGCGGGGCAATCCGCGCCTCGACGTGCAGCGCGGCAGCGGCGGTCCGCGATTGCGCCTGGTCACCGACGCCGGCGATACGCTCGATTTCGTCGGCCAGCCGACCGCGGAAACGCGCTACGGCAGCGCGGGCGAGACGATCTTCCTCGAAGTCGACGCGCAGCCGCAGCCGTGTTCGCATCCGCTGATTCCGGACAAACGCTGCCTCAACGTGCGCGAGCGCCGTTACGACGCGAATGGCCTGCCGGCCGGCACGCCGGGTGAGTGGCGCCTGCTGTATCAGGACATCGAGGGTTACACCCACGAAGCCGGCGTGCGCAACGTGCTGCGCGTCAAGCGCTACGCCATCAAGAATCCGCCGGCCGATGCGCCGGCGCAGGCCTACGTGCTCGACATGGTGGTCGAGTCGGAGATCGTCAAACCGTAGCCGGCGCCGCGATCAGGCTTTGACGATTGCCTTCAGCTTCGCCGCGGCTTCGGGAAACCACGGTCCGTTCGCCGCGAGCGCGTCGGCGACGACCTTTTCCGCATCGCTGCGGCGGTTGAGCGCGATCAGCGCCTTCGCGCGCAGGCCCGCGACGGTGAGGCGATTGACGCCGAACGCCTTCGCCGACGCTTGTTCGAGATAACGCAGCGCCTCGGCGGCCTTGCCGCGTTCGAGCAGGCTGCGGCCGAAGCGGTACGGATAGACGTAGTCGTCGGGGTAGGCCGCGATCAATTTCGGCATCAGCGCGTCGACATCGGCAATGCGGCCGGCGCGCGTGAGATAGACGCGCAGATTGTCGGCGGCGTTGCGGTCGCCCTGGAGGTCGAGATGATCGGCGCCGCCGAGCGCCTTCTGCGCCGCGGCGACGCCGCGTTCGAGCGCGGCTTGTTCCGCGGCGCTGTCGCCGATCGCCTTGTTGAGATCGGCGGCGGCGAACACCGCGCTGCGCTGATCGGCGCAGGTCGGCGCGGCGACGAAGACCTGCTTGTCGAGCAGCGCATTCAACGCCGGGCGTTGCGCGGACAGGATGCTCTTGCGTTCCGCTGCGGGCAGCGATTCGCTGCAGCTGTCGAGCGTCTCAACGACGTAATAGCGATCGCAGCCCGGATCGCCCGCGAGCACGCGCTGCGCCGCGGGGACGCACTGCGCGGTGTTCTTCTCCTTCGCGGCTTTCTCCATCTGCAGGCGCGACACCCACAGCGATGATTTCGCATTCGCCTCGGCGGCCTTGCGCTGCGCCGGCGACAGGCCTTCATACCAAGCGAGACCGTCATTGACCTGACCGCGCGCGTAGTAGCTGGCGAGCGCATCGGCGAGCGCGCCGGTGGAGCCCTTCGCCGCCTGCGCTTTCAGCGTATCGAGCACGTCGCTGCCGCCGAGAATGCGGTTTAGCGCGGGATAGAACTTCTCGCGCGGCTGCTCGGCGAGAATGCGTCCCTGCTCAACGCCGTCGGCGTTGAGCACGACGTAGCTCGGCAGCGCCTTGACGCCGAGCTTCTCCATCCACGCCGCGCCGTCGGGCGAGTCGGCATCGGTTTCGACGAAGACGAAACGCTTCTCCGCCGCTTCCCATTCCTTGCCGGTCAGCACATGCGAGGCCATGAAGTAGCACGAGTAGCACCACTGCGCCTGGAAATCGATAAAGACCGGCAGATGCTGTTCTTTCGCGAGCTTGAGCGCGGCGTCGATGGTCGGCGGATTCTCATGCGCCTGCGCGGAACAGGCGGCAGCCAGCAGGCCGAACAGGGCGGTGCGCAGCGCGATCGAGCGAGTCATGCAGATCTCCCAGCGAAAGAGGAGCGCATTGTAGACCCGCTGCGCCTGCGCGGCGCCCCCGTCGGCGATTTCCTACATGACATCGCGTTGTTTGCACATGGCCGCGCGGCCGCATGCAGCTCAACATGGCGGCATTCAACGCAAGGAGATCACCATGTTCGATTCACATCCCGCGCCGCGGCCGCTGCGTTGGTACGAATGGCTGGCCATTCTGCTGGTGGCTTTCGGCGCCGCCCGCGCCCAGGCTGGAACGGTGTATCGATGCTCGGGCGATCGCGGCTCGACCCTGTACCAGGATCGGCCCTGCGCGGCGGCGACGGATCAGTCCGTCGTCGCGCTGGCCCCGGCGCCGGCGTACGCGCAGTCTCCACACTACGCGCTCGAGCGCGAGGAGACGGCGAAAACGGCATCGCATGCGCCGCGTCCGCGCACGGCCTCGCGTCGCGCATCGCCGGCCGCGGAAAGTTCGTACGAATGCCGCACCGCCGACGGCCAAGTGTTCTATCGTCACAGCGCCTGCCCGCATTCGGTTCCTGCCATCGATCACGGTAACGCACCGCATCGCGGACGCAGTACGGCGGCGAAATCCGTCGCCGTGACTTCGACGCGCATTTCGCGTGAGGACGCATGTTACGAACTGCGTCGCGGCGGAGCCGCGGGCCGCAGCGGACGCCAGCACGATCAGGATGTGTCGACCTACGACAAGAATCTCGGCCGCGACCTTTGCCATTGATCGGCGGCAATGCAGCTTTTTTCTTTCCGTTCGTGGTGATGCTTCGACAAGCTCAGCACAGGGTACGCCGCGCGTATCGAACCACGAACGGCAATCTCGGCGTGAAGTTCGCCCTTCGATACCTCAGGGCGAACGGGCTCTGATTCAAATTGGACCACTGCCCGCGGGTCGGCCGGCGCAAGAAAAATGCGTGTATCCCGGTCGGAGGTGTAAGCTGCTTTCCGCAAACGCATCGATCAACAGGGGATTCCGATGACAAGCATTCGTAGATTCGTGGCCGTGGCACTGATATCGGGCGTGGCGGCGCCGAGCGCTTTTGCCGCGCCCGCGCAGCGCATCGAGACGATCACCGCGCAGGTTCACGCGGAGATGGCGCGCGCGTCGGACCGCCTGTCCAGCGCACGCTCGCATTTCCATCACGTGATCAATTGTCTGGTCGATCCGGAGAACAAACTCTTCGATGCGCGCGCCGACAATCCCTGCGCCGGCATGGGCTCGGGCGGCGGCGCGCTGCACGACGAAGCGTCGACGCCGGCGCAGAAGCAGCAACTGCAGCACGCGCTCGATATCGCCACGCGCGGCGCGGGCAGCGCTTCGCTCGAAGCGGCGCGCGTGTATGCCGAATGGCTGTCCGAAGTGCTGAAGCGCGACATGCAATAACGGACGCGCAGCGCGCGTTCGGAATGCACGGAGAAATCGGGTATCGTTGCCCTCTGTCCGGCAACGAGATCCGTCATGACACTGCGGCCGCTTTTCAAGATCGTCCCGCTCGGCGCGATGCTCATCGCGGCTTGCTCGTCGGAATCGAATCCGCCGCCCGCACCCGCGCAGGACGCCGCCGCGGCCGCGAAAGCTGCCGCCGCCGCGCAGGCCGACAAGAACTTGAAGCTCTACGAGCAGATGCGCGCGACGGGCAGCCTCGATATCGCTGCGCAGATCGGCGCCGAAGTCGTCGCGAAATATCCCGACAGCGCGGCGGCGGCGAAGATCAAGGAAACCTTGGCCGAGGTCACCGCAAAGGCGAAAGAAGAAGGCGAAGCGCGCCGCCTCGCGCGGCTGTGGTCGTACACGGTTGCGTCGGTGAAGGGCGGCACGCAATACGCCGCGTCGATCGAGAACACGCCGCCGCTGTCGCCGCCCGGCCTGACCGGCAAGGACGCCAAACACGTGCACCTGATCTTGCGCCAGCATCCCGAGTGGGGGCAGACGGTGTACATGATGCTCGACAACGAGAAGTTCAATTGCAAGTCGGGCTGTGCGACGCTGCCGATCAGCTTCGACGGCGAGCCGGCGAAGCCGTGGAAGGCGACGATTCCGCCGACCGGCGAACCGGCGCTGTTCATCGACGACGACAAGA
>DAIMZS010000006.1:6349-10827 GCA_036733825.1 Rudaea sp. | reverse complement strand
CGGCGGCAAGCGCTGGGTGCTCGTCGCGCCGGCGCAGGACGCGGCGACGCCGCTGCTGCTCGCGCAGGCCTCGGCGCCGGAGCAGTCCGCGCGCATCGGCGACCAGACCGGCGGCCGCGTGTTCCTGTTCCTGCACACCGACGATTTCGCGCGAGATCATGCGCATATGCTCGCGCACGGCGTGAAGTTCCACGAGGCGCCGCGGCACGAGGCGTACGGCACGGTGGCGGTGTTCGAGGATCTTTACGGCAATAAATGGGATTTGCTGCAGCTGAAATAGCGTGCAAGAAATCGTCCGCCGTTCCGGTCTGATCCAGAGCACTCACCCGGGAGACAAGACATGAAAATCGGTATGCGTTTTGCCGCGTTGGTCGCCGCCGCCGCGGTCACGTTCCAGATCCATGCGCAGGAAACCGCGCCCGGCGTCGGCACGACGGCGCCCGCGTTCAAGCTGCAGGATCAGAAGGGCGATTGGCGCACGCTCGATCAGTATCACGGCAAATGGGTCGTGCTCTATTTCTATCCGAAGGACGACACGCCGGGCTGCACGACCGAGGTCTGCACGTTCCGCGACGACGTGCTCAAGCTGCGCAAGGAAGGGGCCGAAGTGCTCGGCGTCAGCCTCGACGACATCAAGTCGCACGCGGCGTTCGCGGAAAAATATCACGTGCCGTTCCCGCTGCTATCGGACAACACGCAGGCGACGGCGAAGGCCTATGGCGTGCTGACTTACAGCGAAAAATTCAAGATGAGTTTCGCCAAGCGCGAAACTTTTCTCATCGATCCGGCCGGCAAGATCGCCAAGCATTATGTCGACGTCGATCCGAAAGAAAACTCGGGTCAAGTGTTGGCCGATCTCGCGGCATTGAAGAAAGGCGCGTAATGCCGCGCTGAAATGCGGAAACCGCGCAAGCCCTGGTAACGCGGTTTCCGCATCATGGTTTTCAAAGAGTGGAAATGAAGCCCGTGCGGTCAGGCGGCGTGCCGCCGCTTCGGCGTACTTTTGAGGCCTTGCTCGAAAACCGAGCACTCCTGTTCGGCCTTGTCTTTCTGCCAGCCGTAGCGTTCCTGCAGCTTGTCGACGAGGTAACGATGATCACCGGAGGCAGGCGCCAAGTCGGCGGCGGTCAGCTTATGCCAGTTCTCCTGCATGGGACCTCTGAGCTGGGTCCAGTTGTCCCGGATGATGTCTTGATTCACGATGATTCTCCGCTGGAGGGTGGGATGGCGCTGGCACCCTCTGACCGCACCGACGCTTTTGGGATGCTACGCCGATGAAGTGAAGCTCCGATTAGATCGGCGTTAATGCGAGGTTATCGATGCGCCGCGTTCGCCTCGGGTTCATTAACATGACCGGGCCGATTGCCGAAAAAATATATTTGTATATAAATGTAAATCGTCTATGCCGAAACGTGTACTGCACCGAGTCGCCAGCTTTCCGCCGCAGATCGGCGCCGATTGCCGTCTGCTCGTGCTCGGCACGGTGCCGTCGAAACGTTCGCTCGAATTGCGCCAGTCGTACGGCCACAGCCAGAATCTGTTCTGGACGTTCATGGGCGAGCTGTTCGACGCCGGCCGCGAGCTGCCCTATGCGGAACGCATCGCGCGCCTGCACGCGCGCGGCATCGGCATCTGGGACGTATACAAGCAGGTCGAGCGCCCGGGCAGCCTCGACAGCAGCATCGTCAAGGAGAGCGAAGTGCCGAACGCGATTCCCGCACTGCTGCGGCGCCAGCCGACGATCCGCGCGATCGCGCTGAACGGCGGCAAGGCGGCGGAGGGATTTCGCCGGCACATCGAGCCGAAGCTGTCGCCGGCGCTGCGTGAGCGTGTCGACGTACTCATGTTGCCCTCGACCAGTCCGGCGAATGCGTCGATTTCCCGTTCGGCGAAATTCGAGCGCTGGAGCGCGTTGCTGCGCTACGCGAAGAACGGCTGAGCCGCCGTTAGGAAATTCCAACGGCGGACGCACGACACTGAGCCAATCGGTTGACTCTAACGGAAGGTTTCTTATGCGCACTCTCGCGGCTAATCTTCTTCGCATACTTGCTTTCGCTGCGGCTGGCCAAGCGCTCGCCGCGACCGCGCCCACGCCCGTCTACTCGGTGACCAAGCGCTACGCGCTCGGCGGTGCGGGCGGCTGGGACTATCTCGTCGCCGACCCGAAATCCGGTCATCTGTTCATCAGCCGCTCCGACCGCGCGCTCGTGGTCAATCTGGCCGACGGTTCGCTGGCCGCGACAATACCAGGCACCGACGGCATTCACGGTTTCGCCCTCGTGCACGAACTCGGCCGCGGCTACACGAGCAACGGGCGCGCGGACAATCTCACCGTATTCGATCTTGCCACCCTCAAGCCCACGGGCACGATCGCGGTGAGTGGACACAATCCCGATGCGATTCTCTACGACAAGGCGAGCCGGCATCTCTTCACGTTCAACGGCCGCAGCCAGGACGTGAGCGTGATCGATCCGCAGACCGAGAAAGTCGTCGCCACGATTCCCGTCGGCGGCAAGCCCGAGTTCGCGGTCACGGACGACCACGGCCGCATCTTCTTCAACGTCGAAGACACAGCCGAGCTCGTGCAGCTCGATTCGCGCAACGCAAAACTCACCGCGCGATGGAAGCTCAACGGCTGCGAGGAACCCACCGGCCTCGCCTTCGACGAGGCCCATCAGCGCCTGTTCTCGGTCTGCCAGAACGGACGCATGATCGTCACCGACAGCGCGTCCGGGAAATTCGTCGCGAGCGTGGCGATCGGCAGCGGTGCCGACGGTGCCGTGTACGATGCGCAACTCGGCCTGGTGTTCAGTTCCAACGGCGGCGACGGCACGCTGACCGTGGTGAAACAGAACGACGCCGACCACTACGCCGTCGCCGCCAATGTACCGACGCTGCCGAGCGCGCGTACGTTGGCGCTCGATCCGGAGAGCCATCTCATTTATCTCGTCGGCGCGAAATTCCAACCGATGCCCGCGCCGGCTCAGGGTCAGGCGCGCCCGCGCGCGCCGGTGCTCGAGGGCAGCTTCGAGGTGATCGTGGTCGGCAGCGGCGCGGACGCTGGCAAGTCTTAACGCTGCGTAGCCTAGATTGCGCGAACCACAGAAGGGGGAACGTTGATGAAAGCGAAAATCACGGGTACGACGATGCCGGTGCTGGAAATCGGCCTCGAGGGGAACGACAAGATCGTCGCCGAACCGGGCGAGTTTTCCTGGATGACTGACGCCGTGCAGATGCGCACGACGGCGTTCACCGCCGGCGCGAAAGGTATCTGGGGTGCGCTCGGCCGCGCGTTTTCGGGCGGCGGTCTGTTCATGACCGAATATTCCGCGCCGGGCGCCGCGGGCGTGATCGCGTTCGCCGCAAAAGTGCCGGGCACGATCCAGCAGGTCGAGGTGCGCGCGGGCGAATCCTATCTGATCCATCGCCATGGATTTCTCTGCGCTACCGAAGGTGTCACTCTGGCGACCGGATTCCAGCGCTCGCTCGGCGCCGGCATCTTCGGCGGCAACGGCTTCGTCATGCAGAAACTGACCGGGCCGTGCACCGCCTGGGTCGAACTCGGCGGCGAAGCGGTCGTCTACGATCTCGCGCCGGGCGAAACGCTGAAGGTCCATCCGGGACACGTCGGCATGATCGCGGGCACGGTCAATTTCGACGTGACCTTGATGCGCGGATTCGCCAACGCGGTGTTCGGCGGCGATGGCCTGTTCATTGCGCGCCTCACCGGCCCGGGCAAGGTCTGGCTGCAGACGCTGACCGTGCCCAATCTCGCGCATGCGCTGCAGCCCTACATCGGCAGCGGCGAAACCGTCGAGAATGTCGAGACCGGCATCGCCGGCGGTATTGCCGGCGCGGTGCTGCGCGGCATGTTCAAGAATTGAACGGCCACGGGCGTTGAGGGCAGTGTCCTAGACCAGTTTCAGGTCGCTCGTCTGGGTGTCCGGAAACACCTTGGCGAGCTGCGCCGGCGACAAGCCCCACAGGCGCACGTACATGCCCGCGAGCAGGCTGCGGTAGTTGTTGAGCACCGGATAGTCGCGGTTCTGCAGCAGCGAAGACTGCTGCACCTTCACCTGCTCGCCGGCGATACGTCCGCCGTCGATGCCGCCGCCGAGCACCCAGTAGACCGAGCCGTGGCCGTGGTCGGTGCCGCGGTTGCCGTTCTCGCGGAATGTGCGGCCGAATTCGGAAACGACGACGACGACCGTATTCTTCCACTCGGAACCGAGCTCCTGCGCGAACGCCTTGAGGCCGTCGCCGAGATTGGCCAGATTGTTCGCGAGCTGCCCCTGCGCGCCGCCTTCGTTGACGTGCGTGTCCCAGCCGCCGATGTCGACGAAGCCGAGCCGGTATTGATCGCGCATCAACTTGGCGATGCGCTGCGCCTCGATCGCGAATCCTTTCGCGCTGACCGCGCCGCGGTTGGCTTCCTTCATCTCGGTTTCGAATTCCTTGGCGACGTGCGCGCGCAGTTC
>DAIMZS010000006.1:3524-6249 GCA_036733825.1 Rudaea sp. | reverse complement strand
CGCGGCACGGCGATGTTCGGCCGCGATTGATAGTAGAAGTCGCTGGAGTAGGGCACGAGCATGTTCGCGCAGTCGTAGCCGCCGCGCAGGAACACGAGCAGGAAGCGCGGCGATGATGGCGGCGCGGCGAACACGCGGCCGGCAGTGGTCAAGGCCGGCAGCGTGGCGGCGAGTTGGAGAAAGTGGCGGCGTTGCATGGCGAATACCTCTTTTGATTTTCCGTCATTCCCGCGAAAGCGGGAATCCATTTGCTTTTGACGCTAGCAAGCAAGATCAAGATGGATTCCCGCTTTCGCGGGAATGACGGCGAAGAAAGCTATCTGGAATTGAATTCAGGTGAAGCAAGCAAAAACGCATTCCATTCCTGCTGCGACGACGAGCGGTCGAGCGCCGCGAGCGTTGTCTTCGACAGGTACGGTTCGATGCCGTCGTAGTACAACTTCGACGACAGCTTGGGAAAACCCATGTCCAGGCTCTGCGTGCCGTCGGCCGCGTCGAACAGGCCAGCGTTGCCGCTGCCGATGATGCGCGCGATCTCGAAGCGCCGGCTCATCTGTCCGGAGCTGGCCCAGGCGTTTTCCGTCAGCGCGTAACCGTCGGGTGTGGAGTGGCCGAACAGCGCCTCGCCCTGATTGTTGAGCCAGGTGACGATCGGATGCATGTTGGTGATCGTCTTGCCTTCATAGGCGAGGCGCACGCTCGAGACGACGTAGTGCATCGGGTCCTTGAACTTCTTGCCGAGCGAGGCGGCGAACTCGTCGGACTCGAACATCGTGCGCAGCACCGCGGCGATGTCGCCGTCGCTGCGCTGGAACGTGTGCGCCATTTTCTCGACGAGCTTGGGCGAGGGATCGTCGGCGACGAAGTAGGCGGCGAGCTTGCGCGAGACGAATTGCGCGCACGCCGGTTGCTTCACGAGCAGATCGACGGCGTGTTCGACCTCGTCGAAACCGCCGCCTTTGATCTTCTGTCCCAACAACACGCGGTCGCCGAAATCGTGCCGCTCGGGGTTGAACGTGAACAGTCCCTCGCGCACGAGATAGCGGCGCAGCGGGGGGCGCACCTTCGGATCGTCGTGGTTCGGATCGATGCCGACGCCGGTGAGAATCTTCGCCAGTTCCTGCACGTCGCCCTGCGTGTAGCCGGCGCCGACGCCGAGCGTGTGCAGTTCCATCAACTCGCGCGCGTAGTTCTCGTTGATGTGATTCGCCGCGTTTTGCGCGTTGTCGAGATACTGCAGCATCGCCGGCGATTTCAGCGTCGCCATGACAAGGTCGCGGAAGTGGCCGAGCGCGTGAGGGCGGATCGCTTGATCGACGTAGTCACCGGCGAGAAATTTCACGTAGCCCTTCTGCGCGAATACGTTGAAATGGTTGAGCCAGAACCAGACCAGCTGTTCCTTGAGCTGGTCGGGCGAATAGATCGCGCGCAGCAGCTCGCGGCGCGTCGCTTCGTAGGCCATTTTGTTGCCCAGGTCGTTGCGGTCCTTGCGCGCCGACTTTTTCATTTCCTCGTCGCCGAGCGCGTTGATGCGCTTCTGTTCGGCGATCTCGTCGACGACGAGCTTCGCCGCCGGTTGATGGGCGATATCGAGATTGTCGATCTGCGCTTGCACCGAGGCGGGCAGCGCGTCGTTCTTGCCGGCGAGCTGTTCGTCGAGGAAGCGGCGGCGGCCGAGTTCGCGAAAGCGCGCGACCGTGGAGCTGTCGAGTCCGTAGGTGACGCGGTCGAGCCAGAGCGCATCGTCGCGGCTCAGCGTCGCGGCGCTGTTCGCCGAGTGCGCGGCGCCGGTGCTCGCAACCAGCAGGGCGCCGGCGTAAAGAATTCGTGATCGTTTCATGTCCGTCGATGACAACGATGAGTGATATGCCATTCAACGGACGAGGTCTCGATCGGATGACAGCGCCGTGGTCAGCATCAAGCGTTTGGTTTCGCTTCAGCCTCGGCTGTCAACGCAACACGACGACGCTCGTTGTCCGACTCGCTCGGCGCATCTTGCGCCCACATCGACGGGAGAATTTCCATGCAACGCAGATTGATTGCCATCACCATTGCCGCCGCACTGTTTTCGTTCGGCGCGCATGCCCAGAACGCCGCTACGGAAACGGCGCGCGACACGGCGCAGCAGCAGCGCATCGAACAGGGCCTGCAGTCCGGCCAGCTCTCGACCAAGGAGGCCGCGAGCCTGGAACACAAGGAACAGCGTATCGACGCCACCGAAGCGCGCGACATGAAGGACGGCAAGCTCAGCGCCGGCGAAAAAGCGCAGATCCAGCGCGAGCAGAATCGCGTCAGCTCCGACATTTCCAAAGACAAGCACAACGCAGTGACCGGCAATCCGAATTCCGTTTCCTCGCAGCGCATGCAGGCGGACGTGCAGCGCAACGTCAACCAGGAAGCGCGCATCAATCAGGGCGTGCGCTCGGGCCAGCTGACCAACAAGGAAGCCGGTTCGCTCGAACGCGGACAGGCGCACGTCGACCGTGCCGAAGCACACGCTGGCGCGAACGGGCACGTCGCCGCGGGCGAGCAGGCGCGCATTCAGGGCAAGGAGAACCGCCAGAGCGCGCGCGTCTACAACAAGAAGCACAACGACAAGGTGCGCGCGCCGACGCCGTAATTTTTCATCGCGGCAAGCCGCCCCGGAGCGCCGCTTCGGGGCGGAGGTTCGTCAAACCGTCACATTCCTGTCGATAATCATCGCGGGTCCGGATGGGGAGATGAA
>DAIMZS010000006.1:0-3424 GCA_036733825.1 Rudaea sp. | reverse complement strand
TTCCTCGGCGACGGCATGAGCACGGCGACGATCGCCGCGGCGCGCATCCTCGAAGGCCAGCGCAAGGGCGCGTCGGGCGAGGAGAACCGCCTGAGCTTTGAGACGTTCCCCTACACCGCGCTGTCGCGCACCTACACGACGGATTTTCAGACGCCCGACTCCGCGGGCACGATGACCGCGATCATGACCGGCGTGAAAACGCGCTCGGGTGTGATCGGCGTCAACCAGATCGGCAAACGCGGCGATTGCAAGGCCTCGCAGGGCAACGAGGCGGTGACCGCGCTCGAACTCGCCGCGCGCGCCGGCATGGCGACCGGCGCGGTGACGACCACGCGCATCACGCACGCGACCCCCGCGGCGACCTACGGCCATCTGCCCGAACGCGACTGGGAATACGACATGGCCATGCCTGATGAGGCGCGCGAACAGGGCTGCGTCGATTTCGCGCGTCAGCTCGTAGAATTCCCGTTCGGCGGCGGCCTCAACGTCGCCCTCGGCGGCGGCCGCACCGAGTTCATGCCGGCGCCGCAGCCCGATCCGCAGTACGACGGCCTGATCGGCAAGCGCCTGGACAAGCATGATTTGATCAAGGAATGGCAGGCCAAGCCCGGCGCGGCCTACGTCTGGAACGCGCAGCAGCTCGCCGCGCTCGACACGGCCAAGACGACGCGTCTGCTCGGCCTGTTCAATCCCGAGCACATGCTGTACGAGTACGAGCGCACGCAGGCCAAGCCGGCGGTCGAACCGAGCCTGGCCGAGATGACGCGCGCGGCGATCGCGGTGCTGAAGAACAATCCGAACGGATTTTTCCTCATGGTCGAGGGCGGCCGCATCGATCACGGCCATCATGCCGGCAATGCTTATCGCGCGCTGACCGAGACGATCGCCTTCTCCGATGCTATCCGCGCGGCGACCGAGATCACCTCCGCGGACGACACGCTGATCCTCGTCACCGCCGATCACTCGCACACGATGACCTTCGCCGGCTATGCCAACCGCGGCAACCCGATTCTCGGCAAGCTGCGCGGATCGAGCGGCGAGGGCGCGCCGTCGAAAGAGCTGGCGCGCGACGCCACCGGACGCTCGATCACCACCCTCGGCTACGCCAACGGCCCCGGCTACGCTGGCGCCAGCGACCGCGAAAAGGAAGGGCCGAAGACCTATCCGCACAATGCGACCGCGTTCTTCCCGGCCAAGCAGGGCCGTCCGGATCTCGACCACGTCGACACGGAGGCGCCGGATTACATGCAGGAAGCGGTCGTGCCGCTCGGCGCGGAAACCCACAGCGGCGATGACGTCGCCGTGTTCGCGCGCGGACCCGGCGCGGCGACGGTGCACGGTTCGCTGGAACAAAATGCGCTGTTTCATCTGATGGCGCAGGCGAATGAGCCGATCCGCAGGCAGCTGTGCGCGCTCGGCAGCTGCAACGCCGACGGCGTGCCGGTGGACATCCCGGTCTACTCCAAATTGCGCGCGCAGGCGGCCACGCCGCGTTGATCGAGCGGCTTGCGGACGCCGCGCCGCCATGAATCGCACACGCGTTCGGTGAAAACCCCCTCGTTCGGATTATCATTGCGTGGCGGCCTTAGGCCGCGCGCAAATTCGTCAGAACGTTACCGGTGCGGCGCCCACGGCGGTCGGCGTGCCGTTTGAGGAGGGAGCATGGCCGAAGTCGTAGCAGCCAAGGTGCCGGATATCGGCGATTACAGCAACGTGCCGGTGATCGAGATTCTGGTCAAACCGGGCGACACCGTGACGAAAGACCAAGGCCTGGTCACCCTCGAGTCGGACAAGGCGACGATGGAAGTGCCATCCTCGGTCGCCGGCGTGGTCAAAGAAATCAAGGTGAAGATCGGCGACGAGATTTCCGAAGGGCATGTCGTCGCGATGATCGAAAGCGCCGATGCCGCGGCGCCTGCACCTCTCCCGCCTGCGGGAGAGGTCGGCGCGCGTAGCGCGCCGGGTGAGGGGGAAACCGCAAAAGCGCCCCCTTCAGCGGCTCCCGCCGCAGCTTCCCCCGCACGCGGGGGAAGCGAAAGCACTGCGTCGGGCAGCCCGAGCTCGCCGCCGATCAATTTCGGCGCGGATACGGTGATGCCGGACAAGGTGCCGTACGCCAGCCCGGCCGTGCGCGTGTTCGCGCGCGAACTCGGCGTCGACCTCGCCCAGGTGAAAGGCAGCGAGCGCAAGGGCCGCATTTCGAAGAAAGACGTGCAGAAATACGTCAAGGGCGTGCTCTCCGGCGCAACCGCGGCGCCGAAAGCGGCAGGCGGTGGCGGCGCGGGCCTCGATCTGCTGCCGTGGCCAAAAGTGGATTTCTCCAAATTTGGAGAAGTGGAAACCAAGCCGCTGTCGCGCATCCAGAAAATCTCCGGCGCCAATCTTGCGCGCAACTGGGTGATGATCCCGCACGTCACCCACAACGACGACGCCGACATCACCGAGCTCGAAGCGCTGCGCGTGTCGCTCAACAAGGAATACGAGAAGGCCGGCGTCAAGTTCACCATGCTCGCCTTCCTGATCAAGGCGATGGTCGCCGCGTTGAAGAAATTCCCGACGTTCAACGCCTCGCTCGACGCGAGCGGCGAGAACCTCGTGCTGAAGAAGTACTACAACGTCGGCTTCGCCGCGGACACGCCGAACGGCCTGGTCGTGCCGGTGCTAAAGGACGCCGACAAAAAAGGCGTCGTCGACATCGCCAAGGAAATGTCGGCGCTCGCTGCGAAAGCGCGCGAAGGCAAACTCGGCCCCGCGGAAATGTCGGGCGGCTGTATTTCGATTTCCTCGCTCGGCGGCATCGGCGGCACCTCGTTCACGCCGATCGTCAACGCTCCGGAGGTCGCCATTCTCGGCGTGACCAAGTCGGCGACGAAGCCGGTGTGGGACGGCAAAGCCTTCCAGCCGCGCCTGATCCTGCCGCTGTCGCTGAGCTACGACCACCGCGTGATCGACGGCGCGCTCGCCGCGCGCTTCACTGCGTATCTGGCGCAGCTGCTGGCCGATATGCGCCGGGCGATGCTGTAGCCCTCCGCTCGTCATTCCCGCGAAGGCGGGAATCCAGTTTCTTCTTTTAGTGCTTTTCGCAAAGAAGCAAGATCAAAATGGATTCCCGCCTTCGCGGGAATGACGGCAAAAGAAAATCTGACGAACGCCGTATTCAGGAATCGCACCATGGCCACCACCGAAGTCAAAGTCCCCGATATCGGCGACTACACCAACGTTCCCGTCATCGAAATCCTGGTCAAGCCGGGCGACACGGTGACGAAGGATCAGGGCCTCGTCACGCTCGAATCGGACAAGGCGACGATGGAAGTGCCTTCGTCGGTCGCGGGCGTGGTGAAGGAGATCAAGGTCAAGCTTGGCGATGAAATCTCCGAAGGCACCGTCGTCGCGATCGTCGATGCCGAAGGCGCTAGCGCTTCTC